>CALEEC010000328.1 GCA_937949245.1 uncultured Gemmataceae bacterium
AAGCCGCTTTTTGCATGTTCGCGCATTGATGGTGTGAAGGTCCGGGTTTACTCGTCAATCCCCGAAGGAACGGGGATAGCATCCAACTCCTGCACGATCAACTGGTTGAGTCCAAGCCGAGCGTATTGAGCAGCCACTTTCAGGGCATTGCGGATCGCCCGATCGCCCGAGGCCCCATGACAGATGATGCAAATGCCATCGATGCCCAGCAAGGGCGCTCCACCGAATTCGCTGTAGTCGTAGCGATCGATCAAGCCTTGCAAGGCATTCAAGGCGATGCGTTGATCGTTAGGCAACGGCGCGACGATTTCCTTGCCGACCATTTTCATGATAAAATCGAAGACGCCTTCGCAAACTTTCAAAACCACATTCCCGACGAAGCCATCGGTGACGATCACATCGCACGCGTGCCGATGGATGTCGCGACCTTCGACATTGCCGACAAACCGATCCTTCAACGGGCTGTTGTTAAACAAGGCGTGCGTATCGCGGGCGAGGTCGTGCCCTTTGCCTTCTTCATGCCCGACGTTCATCAAACCAATGGTTGGATGCGGGATGTGAAGAATGTGTTTGGCGAAAATCGCGCCCATCACCCCGTAATGAAACAGGTGCAGGGGTTTCGGATACACATTGGCTCCGACATCGAGAAGGACGCAATAGCCACGGATGGTAGGCATGACGGTAGCGATGCCAGGCCGACGCACTTTCGGCAAGAACCGCTTCAGACGCAACCCCCCGGCGACCATCGCGCCGGTGCTGCCGGCACTGACGACCGCTTCGACTTTGCGTTCGGCCAACAATTGCCAACAACGGCTGATCGAGTTGTCCGGTTTGCGTCGCAGGGCCTCGACGGGCGAATCATCCATAGCGATCGTTTGCGAAGCGTGAAACACTTCCAAGCGATCGCGTGGAAAATCTCCCGTCGGGAGGCAGGCTTCGATCTGCGTTTGATCGCCGACCAAAACGACCTGCAGATCAGGCTGGTCGGCAAGTGCGTGAACAGCACCGGCCACGATCGGCCCGGGAGCGTGATCGCCCCCCATGGCGTCCAAAGCGATCCGCATGGATCACTTCTCCTCTTGCAAAATCAGAACTTCACGCCGCTGGTAGTATCCGCAATTGGCACAGACGCGATGCGGTAACACCGGCTCGCTACAGTTCGTGCAGTATTGAATCATCGGCGGTTTGCGATGATGATGGCTACGACGCATGCCCTGTTTGCTATGCGAAGTTCGTCGTTTCGGTACAGCCATGGCACTTCACGGGTCTAAGGTTATCGGAGAAAGCCGTAAGACGGTCATGCTAGAACCTCTCTGCGTTTCTGTCAAGGGAACGCCCCCGTTCGACGGATGACGACGGTTTGCCTTGAACACCCGCGGACTGGCGTCCGCGGCTCCTAAGATCGTGGGAACAACGACGCGAGTCGTCGGATGATGTTTTCAACACCTCCGGTCACTGACGTTCCCGGCTCGTTAGGCCGACGACGCCAGTCGTCGGGTGTTTATCGCATCGTCGTCGGATGGCTGGCTCGCCTAGCTTAATCCATCCCTTCGTCGACTCTCGCAGAGAAAAAATCTCCTTTTTCCCGCCCACTTTGCCGTATCCACCTCCCCATCGCGTTCTGAAAATATAGAGACGGGAATTTCGTCTTTTCTCGCCCACGATGAGTTTCTTATGGATGCACTTTGGGCACCTTGGCGTTTAGCTTATGTGACACAACCGGCCCGGCCAAGCCAACCGGGGAACGATTGCTTCATCTGTCGCGGATTGGCCGACACCAACGATCGGGCCAATCTCATCGCCTTCCGCACCCGCCTTTCGGTCGTTCTACTCAATCGCTACCCTTACAACAATGGCCATCTGTTGATCGCTCCCCAAACCCATAAGGCCAAACTCGAAGAACTCACCACCGACGAGCTGCTCGACGTCATGGAAACCCTGCGGCAGATGGTTCGGCTGTTGGAAGAAAAGATGTCTCCCGATGGCTTTAACATCGGCTTGAATCTCGGTCGGGTCGCTGGCGCGGGACTGCCAGGGCATCTGCACTGGCACATCGTACCACGCTGGAACGGTGACACGAATTTTATGCCTGTCTTAGCCGACGTCAAAGTGATTGTGCAATCGCTCGACGCCCTGTATGATTTATTGACCTCAACGCCCGTGGCCCCGACCTCGGAATAACAGTGCGACCACGACATGCCCCGGTTCACTGTCTCTCAGGTCCGAAGTCGCTTGCTCGTTGGCCGCGATGGCGCCCGTGCGCCTGACTCAGGAGTAACGGCTTGACCATTCCCGATTGGCTGCAGTTCGAGGAAGGCTGGTTAGCCCCCTATGCCATGCCCAGTCGGCTCAGTCGCGGACGCCGTTACCCGGAAGACCCCCACCCCTACCGCACGATCTTCCAACGGGACCGCGAACGCATCGTCCATTGTGCCGCTTTCCGTCGATTGATGGGCAAAACGCAAGTAATTGTCGCTCAATGGAACGATCATCATCGAACACGCCTGACGCACACGCTGGAAGTGGCGCAAATTAGTCGCACCATCGCTCGTCGCTTACGTTTGAACGAAGATTTGGTCGAAGCCATCGCGCTGTCGCACGACTTGGGCCACCCACCTTTTGGCCATGCCGGGGAAGCGGCTCTCGACGAATGTCTACGCCAGCACGGTGGTTTCGACCACAACTTGTTCGGCTTATACCAGGTCGACGAGCGGGAACATCGATACCCAGAATTTCCTGGCCTCAATTTGTCGTGGGAAGTCCGCGAGGCGTTCGTCCAACATAGTCAGAGGCGCGATTTACCGGAAACCGCGCCGTTTTTCGCTATGGGCGCACCGTTGCTCGAAGCGCAAGTGGTTGATCTGGCAGATAGTTTGGCTTACGATACCCACGACATCGATGATGCGTTGGGCACGGAATTGCTCACTTTCGACGATCTGGAGTCGGTCGAATTCTGGTGCCGGGCTGCCGAAATCGCGCGACAAAAGTATCCTGAACTCCGTCGTCACGAATTCCGCGTGGCCGTGATCCGTCATCTGATCGCTTGGCAAGTCGGCGACCTGATCGAGGAAACCAGTCGTCGCTTGCAGGAATTCGATATTCGCACGCTGGCCGACGTGCGGAACGCGTCCGTTCCGTTGGTCGGATTTGGTCCCGAGGTGAGCCAATTGAAGGCGGATTTGGAACAATTTCTGCACCAAACCGTTTACCAACACCACCGGGTGTTGCGGCTGGCCCACAAAGGCAAACGCATTTTGAAGGCCCTGTTTGCGGAATTTGTTCGCTCGCCGGAACTTCTGCCACCGCGGCACTTACGGCGTTGGCAAGACCTTCCCCCAACCTGGCTGCAACGCACGCAACGCAGCGCAGGAGGAACGATTCATGACAGTGCGAAAGTACCCCTCGAACGCGTAGTCGGCGATTACCTCGCCGGGATGACCGACCGCTTTGCCCAGCAGGAGTACCTCCGACTGTTCCAGCCTTCGACCGATGAGTAGATGGTTTGAATATTCTTTCGCGCGATCGACGATCCTGGTCGCGACCGCGTTCGCCCTAAAAACACCCTCAGGGAGGTCGGACAATGTTATTGTGGTTAGTGCGTGGTTGTTATGTAGCGCTAGTCCTCGGTATGGCAGGATTTGCGCTCAACTACTATTTTGAACAGGGTGAATATTTCAACGGTATCAAGGCAGTCTTGGTCATTTTGGCTATCGCCGGAGCCGTGCTATTCACCGACTTATGGGAACGCGATAAACAGATTACCACTATCTCGGCAGTGTATTTCGGCCTGTTGCTGGGACTGCTACTCGGTTGGCTGTTCTCTTTGG
>CALEEC010000329.1 GCA_937949245.1 uncultured Gemmataceae bacterium
CGTCCATTGCGGTTTGAAGAAGGGGTCGGTGTGACGACCATCGACTTCCAACTTATCCTCGTCGCTGTAGAAAAAATCCGCTTGGGGATGAGCACGAATTGCCTCGGCCACACGGAACAACGCTTGTTCGGCCAACTCATCGTCGTGGTCGAGCAAGGCAATAAAATCCCCACATGCATCGGCTAACGCAAGATTCGATGCCGCAGAAATTCCCCCATTCTTTTCGCTGAAGCGAACGCAGATGCGGGAATCTTGGCTTGCATACTGGCGCAGCATATTCGCCAACTTGGGATCCTGGGAGCCATCGTCGACGATGCAGAGTTGCCAATGAGGATACAGTTGGTTTCGCACCGAATCGATGGCCTTCTGCAACAGATCGAGGGGCGTTTTGTATACCGGAAGAATCACTGAAATCAGGGGCGGATTGGTCCACTGACTAGCCGTCTGCCGCATCTGTCGGCGATCGCTGTCGGTTAAGGCGCGGGCACGTCGCCAAGCATCGTAACTGGTTTTCACGGAACCGTTGACGGCCCCCATCTTCCGATCGTCAGGAAAGGCTTTGAACAGCTTGGCCCATAATTGGCGGAATTCTCCTCGAATCAACAGGCTCAAGCCACGCCACAGTGCCGGCCAGGTACAGCGGTAACTCGACAGCAAATCCCGTTTGCGTCGGCACGCATCCCAGAACGCGGCCAATGGAGGAAGGGATTGAACCGAGAACGAGCAAATGCGAAAAACTCCCGGGGCTTTCAATGGATCTAAACGGAGTCCACGCAGCACCTTCGGAAGGTGAATGACAAAGTCGAGAGTCAATTGATCGACCCACTCGACGCTTTCGATGCATGTCGCTGGGGTGAAACCATCGCCGTAGTCCGCGTAGATGTCGGCGATACCTTTGCCGGAGCCTTCCAATTGCAAGCGAATCCGTGCCCAGCCTGCAGGAATCAGGCAAGGTAAGAGAAATTGCGGGTCATGACCGATTGATTCCCACAAAGCACCCACCGGGGCCAAGCCACGGTTTTCCACCAATTGCGGATATGGTGGCAACTCCGAATCTTTCGTTGCGGATAGCTGCATCTGCCACGTGGGCAAGCCAGATTTCGATTTTGTCTTCTTGCTGGACTTAGCCGCATTGGGCTTCCATGCAGGAATCGGAGCTTGCGGATCGGTCGATCGAATTTGTACATCGCACCAGGGAATCAACTGTCGTTCATCCGCCTTGGTCGCCAGGATTTTCCGAGCGACCGCACGAAATGGACGCACCAGCCGCGAACTCCATGTGGTCGACAAAATGCGTACCAATTCATCGAGAATCCGCGTGCGTGTATGCCAAGCCATGATGTGGCTTTTTTCGATCGCGTAGGCACTCATCCAATGCCGCTTTTCCTTCAGCAGCGATCGTTGTTCCGCTTCTGCGATCGTTAGCACACGATCGGTGATGAACGAAACTTGCTCCAACACTTCCTCGGCGAGTTGTCGCACGAGTTGTGGATCGGCCGGAACGGCTAATGGGTCGCCGTCCGTTGCCGATTTGAGGGGATGACGAAGCACATCGGCTTGGCTCGGAAGTTCGAGGGCGTCGGTGGCCTCGAAACATTTGGCAGCGACATAGATTTTTCGGTAGGGGATGGAGTGACTGACGCCGCGTCGCTCGGCCGTATGGCTGAAGCGACGAAGCGCTTCTTCCAATTGCCGCATCAAGTCGGCATCGGCGGCTCGTTCGGCGAGGGGTTCGACCAACAATCGACCTGCTGTCCAAACATCCAAAGGTGTCTGCGAGAAGACGGCAAACGGCACCTCCAAGGTCTGCAAGTAGCCACGAATTTCCGCTTCGGAGGGAAGACCGAAGGCCCGATGTTCGCCAAGGAACGGATGTGGTTGGCCATTGCGTCGCTGATAGGCTCGCCCTGCGAGAACCTCGGCCCAGACGACTTCGGGAATGCCATTGGGGCAACTCCAAACCACGCCACATCGGCTGACACGCAAACATTCCCGCATTAATTCCAGTCGACCATCCGCCGGGATATGTTCCAAGACTTCCAAACAAGCGACCGCATCGAACGCCCCGTCGGCAAAGGGAAGTGGCCGATCAGCTTCCACGCGGACATAGTTCGGGTCGTCCGGCATTTCCGGGAGCAAATCGCAACGGGTCACGTGAACCAAATCGGCATCGAAAAATCCCGGCAGCAGGTTGAGCACATTCGAGCCGACTTCCAGCAAACGAAGCGGGCGTCGTGCCCGCGAACAGAGCCGATCCAGCAGTTGAGCCGTCAGGGTGTAGCGTTGACGGATGTCAAATTCCAACCCTTCCGGCCAATCGGGATTCGGCCGTAACAGCGACGGCATCGCGTGGTGCGACATCAACCGCGAGTTGGGGGTAGTAGAAGTTGGACTGCATCGACGGAATGTAGACGCCATACGGGCACTCCTTGCCGGCGCTGGTTCGATCCGAGAAGTTCGGGAGAGTTTGCCAGAGTGACCAATCTGGGAAATGCTGTCAAGACAGGTTCGAGCGAGAGAACCAGGGTAAACAACTAGGTGATCTGCGTAGTTTGTGCCGGATCTGTCGAGGAATTGCAACATTCGCGTTCTACTCAAGCCATCGAGTCTACGGAACGCAGCGAAGGCAAGCCGATTCCTGAATCTAGCGAAAGAACTCCCAGGGCAGAGGCAAAAACACCGTGCACCTGCTCATTTTGTAGAGGGGACGGCTATGACGCGATGGATTTGGAATGGAACTTTTCTGGTGGCGCTAGCAACTTCCGCCCAAGCTGGAGAGCCGCCTTTGGCCGTTGCTCCGGGCACATCTGCACCTTTGCCGAGTGTTGCCCAAGGATACACCCCCGTACAAATTCCAGGTTATTCCTCGCCGATCTTGGTTCGGAGTGGCCCTGCCATGGAGGGAATGCCACTGTGCTATGTTCCTGTGACTCCCTATGCGCCGTCCTCAGCAGTTCCAATGACCGGACTCATGAGCGGTTGGTGGTCCAAAACACTTACGACGGGGGCTCCCATCACTTATGCCACAGTCCCGATATCGGGGACGTGTGATGCGGGATGCACTCGTTGTGGGCCTTGTTGCAATCCGTTGTTCCCCAGCCACCGTTCGTCGGAAAAGCATGGCCGGTTGACGACCTCGAAGACCAGTTGTTCGTCATGCAAGAGCAAGACGAAACCTTCTTTGTGGGAAAAATTTTGCGACTGGCTTTGCTACGCACCTCTGCGACATGCAAGTTGTTGTCCCACGCCATCCCCCTACCAGCCTCCGTTGTACACGTACTTCCGAAACCATGGTCCCGCTATGAAACCCTATGAGTGGACACCTAAGCCTCACGGTGCCCCAGAGGGAGTCTGTGGGGCGTGGGGTAACATGAAAACGGCGGTTTCTCATTCTTGCAAAACGATGGGTGATGGTTCGACTCATTCCGGAATGAGCGATGGATTTTGGAGCGGAGTGCCGGGTTTTCTGTCCAAGCGTTTAGGCGGTCGGCCCATCTATATGGATGCCGTGGAACCCGCACCAACGCCCATGATGGTTCCGAATATGCCGACGAAAGAGCCTTTGGGGACTCCGCCTTTGCCAAAAGCGGAACCTCTACCAGCTCCCAAGAAGATGGTCAGTCCGAATGTCAGTCGTGTCTCCCAACCAAAATCGGCAGAGAGGTTAGCGACTCCCGACCACTATGATTTCTCACGAAAGTATGCCGTTCCTGCGACTCTGCCCCCTGTAGTGAAAGCTCAGCCCACCTCAAGGATGGAACCATCCGCTTCGCCCAAAGTGGTTCAAGACGCTAATCCTTATCGGAATAATGGACCGTCGCCATATCACCAACCTGTTCGATACCAGCCCAGTCTTCGTTGAGATCAGCGAAGGGGGTTGGTCGTGGGACGACGCGAGGAGCCGTTGCTGGGTTTACATCGTTCGACCCGACGACGGCCGTCGTCGTTTCCTGGCGTCCCAAACTGGCGAGTTGTCATCGATGGTGATGGAGGATTGGAAACATCGTCCACAGAACTTAGGCTAGGGAAGCAAAGTCATCAATAGGGAAGGTTCCCATCGATAGGAAATGTTCCGCGGCGGTTTCGGTGCGCGAAATCGCCGTATTTTTTTGCCGCGAACCACGGATCGACTGCCAAATCGACAGCAAATCTTCAGGGGACCCACGGTCACCAAGTTCGGACGCTTTTGGCAAGAGACTGTAACCAGAATTGTCTTCGTCAAACTGGGATGATTTAAGTTGCTATTTGGCCTTGTGTTACAACGAACATTCATGATAAACCAAACCCACCGAGGTTTCCCTGGGTTGCAGAGGGGAGGCAAAACCAAAGTTTCGGCATCGGACTTGCAAAGAATGTGAATCCAAAGTGACCTGGAGTCCCTCCAACCTTCCAGAACGAGCGATAATCTACCACTCCGAAAGGGGGATCAAATTATGGCAGAAGAGAAAATCATCGGTATTGACCTGGGAACGACAAACTCTGTCGTCGCAGTTATGGAAGGCGGTGAGGTCAAGGTCATCGCCAATCAAGAAGGTAACCGCTTGACGCCCTCCGTCGTGGCCTTCACGGACAAAGGGGATCGTCTCGTTGGTGACCCGGCAAAACGTCAAGCCATTACCAATCCGCGACGCACGATCTATTCAATCAAGCGGTTCATGGGACGACGGCACTACGAAGTTGAAGCAGAAGAGAAACTGGTGCCGTACAAAATCGTCGGTGGGCGCGATGAACTCGTCAAGGTAGATATTGACGGCAAACAATACACACCGCCCGAAATCTCGGCAATGGTGCTGCGGAAGTTGAAAGAAGCGGCTGAGGCTTATTTGGGCCATCGGGTAACCAAAGCGGTGATCACCGTGCCGGCTTACTTCAACGATGCCCAACGTCAAGCGACCATCGACGCCGCGGCCATTGCAGGCTTCGAGACGGAATGGGATATCACCGATCCGAAGACGGGCAAAACGAGCAAACAACGGATGCGGATCATCAACGAACCGACCGCCGCTGCTCTGGCCTATGGTATGGACAAGAAGAAGGACGCCCGCATTGCCGTCTTCGACCTCGGTGGTGGGACGTTCGATATTTCGATCCTGGAAATCTATGAGGTAGACGGGGTCAACAACTTCAAAGTGCTCTCGACCAACGGCGATACGCACTTGGGTGGTGATGATTTCGACCAAGTGTTGATCGACTATGTGGCCGAGGAGTTCAAGAAAGAACACGGCATCGATCTCCGCAAAGATCAAATGGCGTTGCAACGGCTCAAAGAGGCGGCAGAGCGTGCCAAGAAAGATCTTTCGCAACAGGCCACGACGGACATCAACCTGCCGTTCATCACCGCCGATGCCAGTGGGCCGAAGCACCTGATGGTGTCGCTGTCCCGCTCGAAATTTGAGCAAATGGTCGAACACCTAATCGACCGTTGCCGCAAGCCGGTCATCCAAGCGCTGCAAGACGCAGGACTGAAGGCGCATCAGATCGATGAAGTGGTCATGGTCGGTGGTATGACCCGTATGCCACGCGTGCAACAGTTGGTGAAGGAAATCTTCGGCAAAGAAGGCCATCGTGGTGTCAACCCCGACGAAGTGGTTGCCGTGGGAGCGGCGATCCAAGGGGCGCAACTGCTCTTGGGTGGCAAGTCGGAGATGCTCCTGCTCGACGTGACGCCATTGTCGCTGGGTATCGAGACACTGGGTGGTGTCATGACCGTGTTGATCCCGCGGAACACCACGATTCCTGCTCGCAAGAGCGAGAAATTCACGACGGCCAGTGACAATCAACCGTCTGTTGGCGTGTTGGTCTTCCAAGGAGAACGACCGATGGCACGCGACAACAAGAAGATCGGTGAGTTCCACCTGGATGGCATTCCCCCTGCACCGCGTGGCATCCCTCAGATCGAAGTGACGTTTGATATCGACCGCAACGGTATCTTGAACGTCTCGGCGAAAGACCTCGGCACAGGGAAAGAATCGCAGATTCGTATCGAGAATGCCAGCGGTCTGAGCAAGGAAGAAATCGAACGCATGAAGCGCGATGCCGAAGCTCATGCCGAGGAAGACAAGAAGAAACGCGAATTGGCCGACGCTCGCAACGAAGCTGATTCGACGATCCATCAGTTGGAGAAACTGCTGAAAGAAAACGCCGACAAGATCAGCGAATCGGACAAGACGGCGGTCAATGCCGCCATCGAGAAAGTGAAGCAAGCGGCCAGCCGCGACGACGTTGCCGCGATCAAATCCGCGATCGCAGAACTGCAAACCGCTGCCCAAGCGATGGGGCAACACTTGTACAGTAAAGTGCAGGGAGACACCGGCCCCGCCGGAGGTACATCTTCCAGCACCACAGGTTCGTCGAGCAAAGGCAAGGATGATGTCATCGACGCGGAATTTGAAGTGAAGAAGTGATTTCCTGGGTTCGCTAACCAAGGGCGGCACGAGGAGAAGGTTTTCTCCTCGTGTAATTTTTGTCTTTTTCCTCGGCACCGCTCTGTCCTGGCTGGGGAAAGCAGTCGGGACATCATTTCTTCCCGTTATTTCAACTTCCTGCGCCAATATTCTTATGACCGATTTTTGGGAGCGGTTTACGATGGGGAATATTGCTCAATTCTCTGTTCCTCTTCTTTGAAGGAAATCGTCATGGATTTATTTGAGGACGATGTTCCCAGTCCGCGTTCCAACAAACTTTCGGTCGAAGAGGCGTTTGCTGGCATACTCCTCGCGGCGAATGCTGCGGATGGGTATGTGAGCCAAGAAGAAGTTCAGGCATTTGGCACCCTGATTTGTCGGATGCGTTTGTATAAACCGCTCAACGGCGATCAAATTGGACGCATCATCGATCGCAACTTGTCGCAAATGCGTCGGTTGGGGTTAGAGGAATTCGTTAATCGTTGTGCTGCTATCCCCGATCGCTTGCGCAAAACTGCGTTTGCCAATGCCGTCGATATGGTCATGGCCGACGGTGTGGTGGAAGATGAAGAGAAGCAATTCATCAACAACCTACGCCGACAACTCAACATTTCTGGCGATGATGCGCAAATGATCGTTACGGTAATGCGCTACAAAAACATGAGATGATCATTTCGAGATTGATCTAGACCATCGATGCATCACACCGATCGCGTTGGGCATCGTACCCAATGCGATCGTTGAGTTTTTCTTAGCAGAGGATTACTTCTTTTTCTCTTCCCGAACCGTCAGCACGGGACAAGGGGCATGCCGTACTACCCGTTCGGCCACGGACCCCATGAACAAATGAGACAAGCCGCTTCGTCCATGCGTACTCATGACAATCAACCCCGTGGCATCTTCGCGAGCAAAGGCGAGGATCTCATTATAAGGTGAGCCGATGCGCACCTCTGTGCGGATGCCGCGCGCCGATAGATTTTCTGAACGGATCAAATCCGCACACTGTCGCTTTGCTGCTTCGCTCATCTGTTCCAAAGTGGGAATTGGTAAGGGCGATGGAGGAATCGCATCGGGCAACATCAAGGCGATATCCTGGACGACGTGCAGCAGCGTGATTTTGGAGTCGAACTTTTCGCCGATGGCCACCGCATAACGCAGCGCTTCACGGGAAGGTTCGCTAAAGTCGATCGGCACCAGAATGTGTTGGAACGCTTTCATCAGGTTTCCTCCCGATCGGTGATCGAATTGACTGTAGGGACGCTACCGTAAGTCAGTATTTGATATTGTTGTCGCAACAATTCGGTAATTGGCCCACATGATCCTGACCCAATCGGTTTTCCCTGACAACGAAGAATCGGCACGATGCCAGCAGCGCTACTCGTCAGAAACACTTCCTCTGCTTGAGCAACCGTCTCTAGGGGAAACGGGGTTTCTGAAACGGATATCCGCATTTCGTGTGCCAATTCTAGAACTACAGCCCGAGTCACTCCGGGAAAAACATCTTCGGCAATGGGGGGAGTATGGAGTTCTCCTCGGCGGACCAGAAATAAGTTGCCCGCTGCCGTGCCGAGAACATGACCGCGGGGATGGAGCAAAACGGCATCGGAAACCCCGGCCCGAATCGCGCGGTGCCTGGCTGTTGTCTCGGAAAGGTAACTCAGGGTCTTGCGCGGTGGTCCTCCTGGGCGTTCTGAGGGCATGGCAATCACCGAGATCCCGCAGCGGGCCAATTCGATCGGGTACGGTCGCATTTCCTCTACGAGAATCATAACTACAGGATCGCATTTGCGGGGATCGAGATTGAGTGTACCTGCACCGCGCGTCACGGTCAAACGGACGATACCACTTTGCCGCGAATTGGCAGCAATCGTGCGCAAAACCGCATCGCTTAATTCCGACTCGCTCAACGGCAGTTCCAGATCGATGGTCGCTGCGGTCGAATACAAGCGGGCCAGATGTTGGGAAAGCCGAAACGGCACGCGATGGTAGAAACGGAACAACTCAAAAACACCGTCTCCGAACAGTAAACCATGATCGTTGACCGCTACGCGGGCGCTATCTCGGTCAACGAATCGACCATCGAGGTAGATCAAAGGCATACCGTTGAGAAGGTTCGCGAGGTTATTTCAGTCCGAGTTCTTTCAATTGTCGCGGTTCGACGGCGGCGGGGGCACCGGTCATCAAATCGCGTGCCCGTTGGTTCTTGGGGAAGGCGATTACATCACGAATATTGGTGGTGCCAGCTAACATCATCGTCCAACGGTCCAACCCTAAGGCAATACCACCGTGCGGAGGAGCACCGAATTTCAAGGCGTCAAGCAAAAAGCCAAACCGCTCCCGCGCTGCTGCTTCATCCATTCCCAGCGTGGCAAAGACGCGCGATTGAATTTCCGGGGAGTGAATCCGAATGCTGCCTCCTCCAACTTCGTAGCCGTTCATCACCAGATCATAAGCCTTGGCCCGTACCTTCCCCGGATCGCTTTCCAACCAAGGCAGGTCCTCGTCCCTGGGAGCAGTGAACGGATGGTGATTGGCCACCCAGCGATTCTCTTCCGCGTCCCAGACAAAAGAGGGGAAGTCGATGACCCAGGCAATTTTGAAATCGTCTGCCGAGGGTTGGAAAGGTGGTAAAGGTGGCAGTCCCTCTTTACGTCGCTGTTCCTGAAGTTGTTCGTGGGCCGCCCGTTTTTCCCACCAGTTCGTGTACAACTTCATTTCGGTAGCGATGTAAGTTCGTAACGCGCCGAGAACGGAACAGACAGCGTCTTCCGTATCTGCCGCGAACAACAGTAGGTCGCCGGCCTCCGCGTTCATGCCGCT
>CALEEC010000330.1 GCA_937949245.1 uncultured Gemmataceae bacterium
CGCAATGCCGCATCGCCCGGTAATGGCGGCGCGTCTTTTCGCCACCAGAATCATCATTGTCATCGTATCCGCCCCACGAAAGCCCGATGGCCCCCCGCGGGGGGCCAACACTCGCCGTTGGCCTATCGAACCGATTTCTTCAACCGCCCCCAGTACCTCGCGAGCTTCGGCCAAGCCGGAATCCTTCACGGACTGCCCCCCAAGACTCACTCTGACTCGACAGGCATGCGAACATAACGTATGCTGATCTAATAAGTGCCGCGCCGTTGCCTGCAATCCGAATCGTCCACTCGCGAATCGGAGTAATTATGCAAATTTCTACTGCCACGACATCGGAACTACCGCAATTCTGGGATCTACTGACGAATCATTTGCCCAACCCACAACGCACCGACCTTCGCTTGCATCTCCAGCATCTATTTCAGATCGGCAAATTGGCTACCGACGATCTCCTGGTGGCTCGTGCGGGGCAACCGGTGGGGGTACTGTTATGGCAACGCCATCGCGACCGCACGGCCACGCTTTGGCCGCCGCGGTTGGTGGAATCGGAAACTGGGACGAAAGCGACCGACATTGCCGATGCCTTGATCAGCGAACGCTTACGCCAATCCGATCGACTCGGTCTGCGTTTGGTGCTGTCGTTTCTCGATCCGGCCGACCCGACTAATTCCATCATCTTAGCTCGGCATCAGTTTCGTCGAACGACGCATTTGCGAACCCTCCAAACCCAGGTATCCGAAGCCTTACGAGGAACAGCCGCGCCAACCGAAGCGACTTCCTTTCAACTCCACCCGGTCTTACATCCCGCGGGCACCGATTTTTCGACGGTTCTGCTCGCGACGTATCAAGACACTTGCGATTGCCCCGAACTCGAGGGCCGGCGTTCTGCCGCGGAGGTGTTGGCCGGCTATCGGGATGCGTGCCAACGGCCCCTGTGGTTCCGCATTGTCGCGGCACAACGGACAGTGGGGGTGTTGCTGTTGGCCACCGACGAAGAACCCGTCCGATGGCAATTGGTGTATCTCGGCTTGATTCCGAGCATGCGTGGTCGGGGGTTGGGAGCATGCGTTTTGGCCGAGGCGTTCCGCTGGGCTGCCCGGCAGCGGGTGCAAGCCATGCAATTGATCGTCGATGTGCGCAATCACCCCGCGTTGCGGTTGTATCAACGCTTTGGCTTTCACACCGTCGAGGAACGGGCGTTGTGGCTGTGGATGCGGCCGTGACAGTCCCGGCATACACAAAGACTGCGGTAACTCCGAGGCGGTGGTGGGGTGCTATTGCTTCAGTTGCCCGAAAGGGTTTCCGAAACCGAGCCATCCGGTTGCAGACGCAGCAGGTATTTGGCCAAGTCTTTCTCGAACTGATCGATGGAAGCACCGACCAACTGCTCGAAGGCGACCACGGCATCTTCGCCCGTTTGCACCGAGCACACGAAGCGATCCAAAGCCGGGGTGCCCAACAGGCGACGCTCGAACATCAGGTAAAACGCGACGGCCCAAGAGGTTTGATAGGCGCGGTGAGCGCTCATTTTTTCGCTATCGAACGAGTCGGCGTGATGTTCGACCCGAAACCATTTCGGATCGAGTTTCAACAGTTGCCGTACCGGAAGCATCTGCCCCGATTTGACCGTTTGCCGTAGCGTGGTCCAACGGGGCGTCTCCACATGGCCGACGCGCAATTCATTCCCTTCAACCAACGCTGACTGAAAGATTTGCGCCAACCCCTCGTTCAACCACACCGGCAATTCGCCGGGAAACGCTTCGTTCGGCCGAGTTTGGGGCGGCAGCGGGCGATAGACGAAATTGGCCAAATAGGCATGGAAGGCTTCGTGGTACAACAGGCTGAACAATTGCTGCGTGGCACGGTCGAAGGTGGCCAAATTTTTGCGATCGACCTCGGCAATTTGTCGGCGATACGCATGCAACGGAGCCAAATGCCGGGCAAGATCTTTCGGATTGCTGTACAAGCGCCGAAATTCCAGCTCTTGCTTGTGCAATTCATCGCGTAGACGTTGATGCTCGAGCCGCACCCGTTCAAGATCTTCGCCCATGCGTTGCAGATCGCTGCCACACCAGATGCGATTGGTGCTTGGATCGTAAAACGCGGGGTTGCGGAACTTGCGACCATCGGCATCGAGGCGGCGGTAATAGTCGTCTTTGGAGCGAAACAGCACGATGGTAGTCGGCTTACCGCCTTTGTGACGCGGTGGGAGGAAGCGAACGTAAGCGGCGTAGATCTGCTCCAGTCGAGATGCCGCCAGACGAACGGTTTCTTCGGGAGCATCGGAAGTGAGGGTGAAATAATCCGATTCGTAATACCAAGCGGCGTTGGGCGTCTTCTCCCAAGCGACACGTTGCAGCACGATTTGCTCGAGTTGCTGGGCGAACGCTTCCAATTGGACCAGTCGATCTTTCAATTTGTCGCGTTCGCTGGGCGAGAGTTTGTCAATCCGTTGAATCTCCGAACGCTGCACGGTCGAGGAAAAAACCAGCGTCGGCCGACCAGGTTTGCGTGAGATATGCTGAAACGTGAGCGCCTGCGGTTGTTCTTGGAGGATCAATCCTTTGAGGACGTTGCCATTTTTCAGGTGAATGACATCATATGCCCACTCGGCCGCCGTTAACGCATCGGGCCGAGCGGGCGCAGCGGTCTGAGCCTCCAGAAAGCATCGACTCCCCAGCAGCAGCACTACAGCCCACCAGACGCGCCGCACCATCGCGACTACCTCAACCGCGCGATTGGGAAGATGAAAACGCGATGAACCCACTATACCGGACGCGCCTAGGCATTCCAACCACCCGTTGCGGAGAATTTCGATATCGCCTCCGACAGCAGCAGAGCCAGCGGGGGACATTCTCCCCCGAACTCCCTCTTCCCGATCGGCGCAGGTTTGCTAAGCTGGAATGTATAAGCAGATGCGTCTTGTACCTCACTTGCGTTCGGGAGCTGCTCACCCATGACCGCACCGGATCAACTACCGTTTGGCAATAACGACGTTCCCGCGACTCTGTTATTTGCGATTCAAGCAGGTTTGCTCGCCATCATCTTCTTGACGCTGTTTCTGGTTTACACCTATGCCTGATCGATTGATCTGGGCCACTGGATCACGCCCCTGAAGGAATTCGGCCGATGCCCTTTCACACCGCTACACTTGCCAACGGATTGCAACTGATCGGTGAAACCCATCCCGCGATGCGTTCGACGGCCGTCGGCTTTTTCGTCCGCACGGGGGCACGCGATGAAACCGACGAACTGGCCGGTATCTCGCATTTCCTCGAACACATGCTGTTCAAGGGGACGCCGCGTCGCACAGCATTGCAGGTCAATTTAGACTTCGATCGCATCGGTGCCCATTACAACGCCTACACTTCCGAAGAAAACACCGTCTATTATGCCGCGGTACTCCCCGAGTATCTCCCCGCAGCAATCGACATTCTCGCCGACATCCTTCGACCTAGTTTGCGCCAGGAAGATTTCGACCTAGAAAAGAAGGTTATCCTCGAAGAAATCGGCATGTACGACGACCAACCGACGTGGTTGGCCCACGACCTGGCACGCAAACTGCACTACGGTTCGCATCCCTTGGGCAATACCGTGCTAGGCACCAAAGAGAGCGTCTCGGCTTTGACCCGCGAGCAGATGCACGCCTACTTCGAGCGGCGTTATGTGCCCAGCAATATTCTCGTCTCGGTGGCAGGACGTTTTGATTGGTCGCAATTCGTTGATTGGATTGATCGCCATTGCCGAGATTGGAAACCAGGCACCGCGGAACGCCAGCACCGGCACGAGGTGCCCGGTTCGGGGACGCAAAAGGTCGTCACCAAAGACTCGGTAGCCCAAGAACATGTCCTCATGATTACCGGCGGACCACCGGCCCATTCCCCGTTGCGCTACGCGGCCGAGGTACTGGCCTTCGCCGTGGGTGATGATGTCGGTAGTCGGCTCTATTGGGAATTGGTCGATCCGGGATATGCCGAGTCGGTCGACATGAACTATTACGAGTACGATAGCAATGGGGCCTTCTACATCTCCATGAATTGTGATCCGCAACCGACGGCACACAATATCGCCCTGCTACGCCAAGTTTTGACGCAAGTCCAGGCCGAAGGGATCTCGGCCGAGGAGTTGCACAAGGCCAAGTGTAAGATTGCCACGCAAATGGTCCGCAGCAGCGAACGCCCGATGGGACGCATGCAGATGATCGCCCATGCGTGGAACTATTTAGGCGAATACCGCGATGTCGATACCGAACTGGCCCGTTATGAAGCGGTGACGCTCGACCATATCTGCGAATTGCTCGACCGCTATCCGCTGGATCGGCCGACAACGCTTGCTTACGGCCCGGCAACGGTATCACTCTGATAGCCTGTCCAAAAAGCCCCGGTCGGCCTATCAATTGAGTCATGAGCAGAAAGCAGTATCCCTCGGACTTGACCGACGCTCAGTGGCGGCGGCTCGTTCACTTAGTCCCGAAGCCGAAGCCGGGTGGGCGTCCGCCGAAG
>CALEEC010000331.1 GCA_937949245.1 uncultured Gemmataceae bacterium
TTTGACCCCGCGCTGATGCCGGCGTTTCTCAAGGCCGCCCCCCGCTTCGAGCGAATTTTCCGCGACTACGCGGAGTAGCCCTCATGGACGACCAAGACGCTTTGTTGCGCGCCATCGTTCAAAACCCCCAGGACGATTGGCCCCGGCTAGTCTATGCCGATTGGCTGGAAGAACACGGCCAAGCCGAACGGGCCGAGTTGATTCGGGTGCAAATTCAACGGGCGAACCTGCCTCATGACGATCCGCAACAACCCCCGCTACGGACACGCGAACGGCACCTGCTAGACGAATACTCCAACCGTTGGCTTGCCCCCGTGCAAGCCTTGCTGCGTCAGGTGACGTTTTGTCGCGGCTTCCCCGAGTTTGCCCGGGTCGAAACGCACCTCTTTCTGCGCGAACATGCTGCCTTGTTCCGCTTCTTGCCAACGCTCCGCGGCCTGCACCTGTACAACGCCGCCGCTCACCTCCACGGTTTGATTCTTTCGCCGGGACTAGCCCCCGTGCGAGAATTGAGCATCGCGGCGCAATATCTGCACGATGCGGTCTTCCAACAATTCGCGCTTGCGGAATCGTTGCAGCAGTTGGAAGCCCTGGACTTGAGTTCCAACAATCTGACCAGGATGAGCCTGTCGGTTCTTGTCCGACGTTGGGGCAGTTCGTTGCAGTCGTTGAATGTGCAGCAAAACCTCTTGGAACCGGATGTGTTCGTCAACGGTCTGGCAGAACTGCGTTCGCTGCGTCTGCGTCGATTGGCAATCTCCCTGACGGAAAGCACCCTCGACAGCATGGCCAACCGTCGGCAAGCACCCTGGTCGCTGCTGCAATCTTTGGAAACCTTCACGGTGCGATTGTTACGGGCCAATTCGACCATGCTGCGCCACTTGGCCGAGTCACCGATCTTGCCGTGGATCACTCATCTGGAAATCAGCCACATGGCCGATACGGCCGAGTTGGGCACCTTGCTGCAGGCCGCCCCCCTAGAGCGTTTGGAAGCACTCAGCTTGGCATTCTCGTTGATCGGCAACAGGGGATTACGCGATTTATTGCAGGCGGAAGCGAATTTGCCCCGTTTGCATACGTTGAATCTCAGTCGCACCGGCATCAGCCACGAGGGCATCCGTCTGTTGTGTGAATCGCCGTTGTTCCAGAGTTTGGCCCATCTCGACCTGAGTTACGCGGCCTTCGATCCCAATAGTCTCAATCCTTTGCTCGGTTCGTTTCCTCAACCGCGGCTGGTGACGCTGGATCTGATCTATTGCCGACTGACCGAGGGAACCAAACGCAAAATCGCCCAGCGCTTCGGCCCAGATGTCTGTCTGTTCGATCGCTAGCCCTGCCGTTAGGCCAAGGAATCTCGTCCAGTTGGGGAGCCTTCGTGGCCCCCCCGCGAAGCTGGGGTTGCAGCCGTGAAGCAGGGAAAGTAAGATTCGCCAACGAACTCAATGGTCGACGAATTCTGCTAACGTCGCGGCTGCTGGCGTGGATCGGTCACGGCCCGACCTTTGAACGAGCGATCCGCTCAACGCAGATTTCGTCCTCTCACCCCCTGGCACGCCTGGGGGCGGACATGGAAGTCCTCATCGCGGGGATGGCTAGTTGGCATCGACTCTTGGGAAACCGAGCCTCCCTCTCCGCGAAGACCACGACACGGATGGCACCACGGTAAATGGCGACCCCTTCGTTGGAACGCTCCATCCGTTTGACCGACCAGCAGTGTTGGCCTCGGCTCGCAAGTCGAGCGGGGAAACCTCCCTAGGTACGCGCCGCGGGAGCTGTCCGCAGTGGGCTTTGTTCAAGGATGGACGTCTATGACGCAATCCGTCGATTCTGGCAAGTGGAAATTGCTCGCGTTGGTTGGAGTGCTGTTCTGGGCGTATCTGCCGACTTTCCGCGAACTGTTTCATAAATGGATGAACGATTCGCAATATTCACATGGCATCTTGGTGCCGTTGTTTGTCGGTTACCTGGTCTGGCGTAACTGGGAACGTCGACCTACCACGGTACATCGGCTCCCGCTGTTGGGCTATGCCGTGTTGCTGCTGGCATTGGTGTTTCGCGCCATCGCGGCGGGACTGTACTTCACTTGGCTCGACGGGTTCTCCCTATTGGTGACGTTGGTCGGCATCACCTTGGTGCTGGGAGGAGTGCAAGGGGTGCGTTGGCTCGCCGGCCCCATCGCCTTTTTGATCTTCATGATCCCGCTGCCGTACCGTTTGGAAATCATGTTAGGCTATCCCCTACAGCGGATCGCGACGATTTCCAGCACTTTCCTGTTGCAAACGCTGATGCAACCGGCCTTGGCCGAGGGCAACACGATCTTGATCAACGAAGTGCGTCTGGGGGTCGTCGAGGCGTGTAGTGGTCTGCGGATGCTGATGAGTTTCTTCACCTTCGCGGTGGGAGCGACCCTGTTGATGAGCGATCGGCCGAAGTTGGAACGCATCCTCGTAGTGCTATCGGCCATTCCGATTGCTCTGCTGACCAACATCTTACGGATCACCTGCACAGGATTGGTGCATGTCTGGACGGGAAGCGATCCGCAGATAATCGGCTTTATTCACGACTTCAACGGTTGGTTGATGATGCCGGTCGCGCTGGGCTTTTTGGCCCTGGAACTGTGGATCTTGCGGAATCTGTTCATCACACAGCATTCCCTGATGACGCGCCGCCCCGTGCGGTGAATGCGAGTCGCTGTCGGATCGTGAGTCGGATTCGAATGCGAGTAGTTGTGTCGGATCGCGAGTCGGTACAGCGAAGCTCGTGTATCAAGCGAGAATCGCGTACTGGCCCCTGCTGAAGAAGCCACGAAAATTCGACCGAGTTTTCGTCGAACGGAATGGACTTCCCCACTTGTCCCACGGAAGCGGCAACGATGAACGTCACGAAGAAAGCGTTGGACACTCTGCCCCTGCATCCTCCCGCGGCCGACAGTGGTCCGCCCCGCCGAGCCTTGCTCGAGGGGCCGACTTCGACGGCTCGCCCGCTTACGCCTCTAGATAGCGAGGCCGGCAACCTGAGCGTCGGCCGACTGTGGAACGCCTTCAAGCAACATTGGCTGATGTTTCTGGTGATGGGCACCTTCGTCGGCTGTGGCTTCGCTTGGGCCGCTTGGAGTGTCATTCCCTCCAAATACACCACCTACGCCTTGCTTCGCGTCTCGTCGAGTGAGCCGTTCTACATGTATCCCCCTGCCGGTCAACCCGGACGCACCGACTTTTCGACCTATTTGAAAACGCAAGCCCAACTGATCAAAAGCCATGTCGTGCTTCTGGCCGCCCTGCGGGATCAGTCGATCTCCGAACTGCCGACTCTCCGGGAACAGGTCGATCCGGTGAAATATCTCGAAGAGAACCTGAAGGTGGAGTACACCGAAGGCAACGAACTGGTGAAAATCTCGCTGGATGGCGAAAATCCTACCGAGATCAAAGCCATCGTCGATGCGGTCAAAAACGCTTTTTTCAAGGAAGTGGTCGAAGACGACCTGCAACGCCGACAATCGCGGTTGACACGATTGGAAGAGCTAAAAATCAAACTGCAAAACCAACTAGAGAGCAAGACCAAAGAGGAAGCGGTGCCGGTCGTGGTCGATGGTGCCAAAGCGCTGCTATCGGGACTACCGCAAGGGGTTCGGCAACAGTGGCTGCATAGCGAGATGACTGCGGCCAAAAACTTGGTCGCCAAACTCGACTTCGACATCGAGCAATTGTCGGCGCAAATCGAGGTCACCCAGCGACGCATCGACAAACTCAAGGCCGAACCGCCGACGGTGGCCAACCTGAAAGAACTCATCGAAGCTGAACCAAAGTATGTCGAGTATCAACAACAGGTACAACGGGCCAGCAAGCGAATCGAGCAACTCAAGAGTATCTCGAACAATCACGATGCCCCCGCATTCGAGCCGTTGAAGAAAGACCTCGCCGACGCAATCGCTCAACGCGACAAATACCGAGCTGACCGCGAGAAGGAAATTCTCAGCAAACAGGCTCAACCGCAGATCGAAAAACTGACCAACGACCTGGACGAAATGCGTTCGCGGTTGGCCGCGCTGAAAAACGCCAAAGTCAAAGCGGCCGAAGAACTAGCACGCACGCAAGACGAACTGGCCAAGATCAAGCCTGAAGTCGAATCGCTGAACGTGGACAAAGTGGACATCAGCTTACGGCAAGAAAAGCTGCAAAAGATCATCGACATCGAGCAACAACTTCGCCTGGAAGCGGAAGCCCCCAGCCGGGTGCGTTCGGTGCAAAATGCCTCGCTGCCGTTGAAGAAGGAAATGAAAAAGCAGGTGCTGGGATCGGCGATGGCGGGGTTGTTCGGCTTCGCTCTGGTGGGCGTGGGACTGCTGACTCTGGAACTGCGCAAACAGAGGGTCTACACGCTGAACGATGTGAAACAAGTCAGCGATTGGCCGGTGGTCGGCGTCGTGCCTTGGGCCGTCGATCTGCCGCTGGCCGGCGAGATGGGCAAATACACCACACGGGCGGAGATTCTCTCAGTCAACGAGGCTGTCGATAAAACCCGAGCCATCGTGCTACGCGACTTTCAACCTGGCCGGGCCAAAACCATCTTGGTCGGCAGTGCCGTCAGCGACGAAGGCAAGTCGTTCCTCGCTTGGCAATTGGCCGCGAGCATCTCGCGCACTGGAGCACGCACACTCCTGATCGACTTCGACTTGCGTACTCCCACGCAGCACGAATTTTTGCAAGTGCCCAACAGCAACGGTGTGTGCGAAGTGCTGCAAGGTTCGGTCGAATTGCGTCAAGCGATCCACACATTCTCCAACGGCTTAGCCTTCCTCCCCGCTGGAAATTGGACCGATCGCATCCGCGAAGATCTAGTCGGGGATCGGCCTGTGGAATTGTTCCAGAAAGTCAAGGAAACTTACGACGTGATCGTGGTACACAGCCACGCGTTCCTCCCCGTGACCGATTCGGTGATCCTGACGGAACATGCGGATGTGTACCTGCAAGCGGTACTCCGCAACGAAAGCGTGCTACCGATGATTCAACGGACGCAGGAACGCGTCGCGGATTGTGGGGTGCCGGAATGCGGTGTCGTCTATCTGGGTGCCAGTGCGGATGAATGCCTGTACTAGGCGTCTTGGAGAAATGGGAACCGAGGGAGCCAAGCAAACACCAAGCAAGCGTACTCCCTCGGCGGATGGCTCACGGCCGCTATCAAGGATGATGCTCGATGCAAATCAAGACGATGCATTGGATTGGCGTGATGTGCTTTTTGGGTACCGCAGCGACGCTGCACGGGATGTGGACGTATCGCTGGGGTGCCTCCCCGCAAGGCAATTTGAACGTGGATCTGTTGAGTCCATTGGAAGGTCCCATCGGAGATTGGGAGCCGGCCGAGAAACTGGAGAAGCCCCGCGATGCGCAGATGCACACGGTCACCCGGCGATTCCTGTCGTTGAAAGACAATCGCTTGTTGATAGTGTCGCAAATCTCGGGGATTCCAGGACATGTGGCCACGCATACGCCGGATGTCTGCTATCCGGGCAGTGGCTTCGCCCAGAAGACGGCGATCGAAAAGGAGATGTTCCTTCTCCCCAACGGTGGCGTTGCGGAATTCTGGCGAGCGGACTTCAAGAAAACCACGGCGACCGGCTCGGAGACGGTTCGCGTCCGCTGGGCTTGGTCCACCGATGGGGTCTGGAATGCTCCCTCTTGGCCCCGCTGGTTCTACGCGCGTGCGCCGGTGCTGCACAAATTGTACATCGTGCATCCGCTCTCCGAAGAAGAAGACCTGAGCAACAAAGATCCGTACAAAGATTTTGTGGCTCCGTTGATCGCGCAATTGAAACTCCCGCCCAGTTAAGCCCCTCGGAAATGCCGTTGGATACCGATGCTCGACGCCAACTCGGCACGGATGACCAGAGCTTGGCAGTCCCCCCTCTGTTGGTCGATTCATACAGATTTCTTCGCTCGACGATGGCTCGACGGATCGAGCCAAGCGAAATCGGTCTGCCGGGATAACTCATGATTCAAAGCCAATACCCCCCGATTGCCGTGAACCGTAAGGAAACGACTGCCTCGCCGATGCGATTGATCCACACTCCCAGCCGAGTCAGCCGCGTGTGTTTGCAACTGCCGCGGCGTTCGCTGGCACGTTGGCGACGGTCGCTGTGGCTGAAAAATTGGTTCGATCGTGTGGCCGCCGCGGTGATTCTGGTGCTGTCGCTGCCGGTGCTGCTGGGGGCGATGCTGCTGGTCAAACTCACCTCGCGGGGACCAGCGGTGTATTCCCAAAAACGCATCGGCCAATTCGGCCAGGTGTTCACCATCTACAAAGTGCGCACGATGTACCACCAATGCGAAAGCCTGACCGGGCCGCGTTGGTCCACGCCGGGCGATCCCCGCATCACGCCGGTGGGACGTGTGCTGCGAAAATTGCACATCGACGAACTACCGCAGTTGTGGAATGTCCTACGCGGTGAGATGAGCTTGATTGGGCCACGTCCCGAACGACCGGAAATCGGCAATCGGCTCACTGAAGCCATCGAAGGTTACAACGATCGTTCGATGATCAAGCCGGGGATCACCGGCTATGCCCAAATTTATCTCCCCCCAGACACCTGCTTGAACAGCGTCCAGCAAAAGCTTCTGTTCGACTGCTACTACATCCGTCATGCCTCGACCTGGATGGATTTGCGGATCTTGGCTTGCACGGGATTGAAACTGGTCGGTATCTTTCAAATCCTTCGCCGACATTTCACCCCACGCATCGAACCGCAAGCGGTCGTCATCGGCTGAAGTCGTGGATGACGATGGTTACCTTCCTGCGTGGATGCCTTCCCGCTCCACGGATGTTTGTAGCTCAGCAAAGGGGTTCCTGGCTCCTCGGGGACTGGCAGACAAGCAACGGTCGCGGTCTACCGAGGTGCGGGGGGAAAATTCACGACAGACTTCCTTATTGTCCATGAGTGACTCGGACATGAAAAGCATCACCGTCATTGTGCCGGTGCGTAACGAATCGGCGTGCATTGAAGCGACTCTCCGCTCGCTGTTGGAACAGGACTATCCGCCGGATCGCTTTGAAGTGATCGTCGCCGATGGGCAATCTACCGATGACACGGTGGCCATCGTTCGCCGACTGCAGGATCGGTATGCCAATTTGAAGTTCTACTACAATCCGTATCGTTTCTCCAGCGGTGGACGGAATGTAGCGTTGCATCACGCGACTGGCGATTACATCGTCATCGTTGATGGGCACACCACGGTTCCCACGCCGAACTATCTGCGGGAAGTGGCCCAGGCTTTCGAAGAGTCGGGAGCAGCCACCTTGGGCCGACCACAACCGTTGCGCGTCGAAAACGCGACGGCGTTCCAACGGGGACTGGCCGCGGCTCGAGAGTCCATCTTGGGGCACAACCCGCATTCGGACATCTACTCTGAAGTGGCTCGGTGGGTGCCGCCCCAAAACGTCGCGGTCGCTTACCGACGCGAAGTGTTCGAGACGGTCGGTTTCTTCGATACCCGCTTTGATGCTTGCGAGGATGTCGAATTCAATACCCGTGTCGATGCGGCCGGCTTCCGTTGTTACTTCACTCCTAAGATCCGCATCGACTACCACCCCCGCGCGACTTGGCGAGGACTGTTTTACCAGATGATGCGTTACGGCAAAGGGCGGGCACGCCTTGCCTGGAAGCATCCCCATTCCCTGACTCTTCCGGCGGTGGTGCCGTCGGCTTTTCTGCTCTGGCTGTTGCTGACCGGGATACTCGGATGGGTCATAACTCCGCTCGCGGCGGTGTTTTTGCTATCGTTGGGAGTGTACCTGTTAGCGATCGTCGGAGTGACCATCGATCTAGCGATCCGCAAAACCAAGACGGCTTTGTGGGTGGCTCCGTTGGCATTGCCGACGATCCACCTGGGCTTCGGTTGGGGCTTTCTCAAAGAACTGGCTTGGGGATGGCGTCCACTTAAAATCCCGTCTTCGTGCCCCGAGACGGTACGTCAGCCGGCATCGTTGCCGGCGTTTTCCTGATGCCTCGACGCCCGGCATCATGACTGGTCACCGGGACCGATGGATGACCGGGACCGGGGGCAATACTTCAGCTAGCGTCGCTGTTGTCATTTATTTTCCTGACGCTGGGATCGCCGGGTGCTGTCGTGGTCGTTGCCGTTGAGCTGAGCGGAACGATAGCGTCCGAGTTTCTCTTCGGAAAAGGCGGCCTCTTCGGGATTGTCGCGGAGGTCGCGTTTCAGTTGCTGCCGACGATGTTTGTTGCCTGCCCGCTTGACGGCACGCTTCTGTTCGCGTAACTGTCGCTTCAGAGGATCGATCGGCATCGGGCCGCTCCTTCTGATATGAGTTCACTTCCCATCGGAAAACGATGACCGATTCGCCGATTCGTTTGTTGTTGGCCACCGACGCTTGGCATCCGCAGGTCAACGGCGTGGTGCGTACTTTGGATACGACCGTCCGGCTGCTGCGTTCCTGGGGCGATCAGGTGCGGGTGATCGAACCCAGCTTATTCTGGCAATTTCCCGTACCGTTCTACCCGGAAATTCCTTTTAGCTTACCCGGCCGACGGTCGCTGACGCGCCGGATTCTCGAGTATCAGCCGACCCACGTCCACATTGCCACCGAGGGAATGATCGGCTGCGCGGTTCGCGGTTGGTGCGTTCGCCGGGGGTGGCGATTCACCACCTCGTATCATACCAACTTCCCGCAGTACTTACATCGGCTGATCGGCTTCCCTAAATCGTGGAGTTACGCATTTTTACGCTGGTTTCATCGGGCTGCTACTCAGGTGATGGTAGCCACCCCGTCGCTAGAACGCGAATTGATCGAGCAACGCTTCCAGCGCCCGCTGGTGCGTTGGTCGCGGGGGGTGGATCTGTCGTTGTTCTATCCGCGTCCGAAGAAGACCGAAGCATCCCGGCGACCGGTGTTGCTCTATGTCGGTCGCGTGTCGAAGGAAAAGGGCATCGAAGACTTCCTGCGACTGCCATTTCCCGGCACGAAACGGATCGTCGGAGATGGTCCGATCCGAGCCAAATTGGAACGCGAATACCCCGAGGTGGAATTTCTCGGCTATCGCCGAGGCGAGGCCCTGGCCGAGGCTTACGCCGATGCGGATGTCTTCGTCTTCCCGAGTCGAACCGATACGTTCGGTCTAGTCGTGATCGAAGCCCTCGCCAGTGGCGTCCCCGTGGCCGCGTATCCTGTGATGGGGCCTATCGACATTCTGACCGAACCGCACTTAGGAGCCCTCGACACCGATCTGAGCCGGGCCGTGCAGCGTGCCTTGGCCGAGGGGCGCCCCGAAGTCTGTGCCGCCTTCGCACGCCGCTTCATCTGGGACCAGAGTACCCGTCAGTTTCGCAATCAACTGGTCTTCCACCAACCCGCGGACGGGGGGCGTCGCGCTCAGCGCTCCAGTTGACAGGATTCGTCACGCTCAGCATTCCAGCAAACGGAATTCGTCACGCTTACCGCTCGCTCCAGCAGACGGAGTTCTTTGTGCCATGCAATTCCGCAGACGGGATCCATTGCGCGAAGCAATTTCTGTGGGAGTGAAAATTTTCGAATAGGAAAAAGCAACTCAAATGGGTAGAAATTTCTCTGCAAAATGTGTTTTTTCTCTCGCAATTCTGCGGTGACCGATTATGATCAACTTTATCATCCTAGGCACCTAAAGGGTTGTTTTTCACTGTCAAACGAAATTACCTAGTGTGAAGCCCGTAGAATGCCCTTGTTCCCGCAAAGGGGCCAGAGCCCGAACTATTAGTAGTAGCATTGGGGATTGATTGGCAAGCGCAGAACTCTGTCGAAACTGAGCAGGCAGCTTCGCAGGAGAGGGCAACTGTTTATGGCCGATTCGCTGGCATTGTATGTTCAACGCTTGTTGGCCAAGTTTGCTGATCTGCCGGCAGAGAACGTCGAACAGATCTGGACGGCTTTGCCGGCGTCGTTAACCACTCAAGAAATTCTGGATCGCTGGGTCCGCGAGGGGATTCTGTCGCGGATCGCGGCCCGTGCTATCTGTCTAGCTCATGAAGGCCAGTACGACGAAGCCGATTTACGACAACTGATCGAACCATTGCGGTTGCGCAAGGCCCTCGACCGCTTAGCCGATTGGGCCGATGCCGAACACGATACGCAAATTGGTCCGCCGGTTGCCGCAGGGAACACGGTTCCCCGCCTCCGTTTGGGGCAGTATCTCGGACGCTACGTCATCAAGGGGTACCTCGGCCGGGGGATGTGCAGCCAAGTGTATCTGTCGGCCCACCCGATGTTGTGCGTGCCGTTGGCCATCAAGGTGTTCCACACACCGATGGACGGCTTCAGCAGCTTTTTCGCCGAGCAATTCCGGGCCGAGGCACGCACGCTGGCGCGACTCGATCACCCCAACATCATCCGCGTCTACGACATGGCAGATGATGAGATTCCTTTCATGGCTTTGGAGTACGCCGGGGGGCCGAACCTACAGCAGATTCTCGCTGGAGAAGGTGCCCTTTTGCCCAAACGAGCGTTTGCATTTACCATGCAAATTGCTCGCGCACTGCGTGCCGCGCATAAGGCAGGCATTGCTCATCGCGACGTGAAACCTGCCAACGTACTGACTACCTTGGAAGGAGTCGTCAAACTCGGCGACTTTGGCATTGCCCGGTTGCGTGATTATTTGGCGCCGGCTGTCACTCCTTTAGGCGAACAACGGCCCCGCTTTGCTTTGGGGACGCCGCGCTATATGGCCCCCGAACAACGTCACGGCGACGGTGGGAAACGCTCCGACGTGTACGCCCTGGGGATTCTGTTATTTGAAATGCTCACCGGCGGATTGCCCCGACTGGGACGCGAAATTCCCTTGGTTCATACGCTCGTGGCCGATGTTAGCCCAGCGGTATCGCATCTGATCCGCCGAATGACGGCGGACGATCCCGAACAACGCCCCTTGCCGACCGAAGGCTTACTCAGCGAGCTTGAATCGGCGTTTGGCTGGAAACTGGAGGCCGACTGATTTTTTCGCCGATCGATCTTTCTTCTGTGCTTCACGACGAACACCATGAAACCTTCGAGTATCAAACCTAAAATCGCTGC
>CALEEC010000332.1 GCA_937949245.1 uncultured Gemmataceae bacterium
ATCTGAATGATGTCGGCCGCCTCAGCAACGGCGTCGGCATGTTCGGTGTCCATCAATTCGGTGACAATGCCGATGCCGGTCTTCTCGCGGGCTTTGCGAAGGATTTCCAGCCCTTCCAACCCCATCCCTTGGAAACTGTACGGACTAGTCCGCGGTTTGAACGCCCCGGCACGCATGAGCCGAACACCTTGCTCCATCAGAAATTCAGCGGTACGCATAATCAGCGGTTCGTTTTCGACCGAACACGGGCCGGCAATCAGGGTGCAGGTGCCCGGACCGATCGTGGTCTGGGCCGTGGCAACAAACGTATCGGCCGGGTGCATCTCGCGACTGGCGAGTTTGAACGGTTTGGTGACGCGGATACACTCCTGCACCCCCGGCAAGACTTCCAAGGTACACGGATCGATGGCACCGGTATTGCCGGTGATTCCGATGGCCGTTCGCGTTGCACCGGGCAACGGATGCGGAGTCAATTGCATCTGACGAATCGCCTCGATGACACGGCGAATGTCCTGCTCGGTTGCTTGACTACTCATGACCACCAACATGATGCGTATCTCCGCCGACGGACTCGCTCCGAGGTTCGCTCTCTGGGAATACTGGATGCGACAATGATTCGGATGGAAGAACAACCTCAACCTATTGTACCCATCGGCGTCGAACAAGAGTGATTTGGCTGGGAGGCAAATGGAGAGCCGACGGCGGGCGTCGTTGAAGCGATGCCGCAACCCCGACGACTGGCGTCGTCAGCTCTTTCTATTTCGAGAGCAAATTCGAGGTTGGCGTAGCGGTTACCATCCCCGATTTTTCCGCATAGCAGCATCGAAGCTGCACTGGTCTCTCGCAATCGCGTTCCTCATCGGCCTTCGCGTATCTGCGAGGTCGCCGATCCTGCGTCGTTCTGCCTACACAAACAAGACGTTTGCGCCTTGGCGATGCCGATGATTCTCGTGTAGGCGAGATTCGCTAATTGGCTAGTAGGCAACACGATTGCGTCCGGCGCGTTTGGCTTGGTAGAGTTTCTCATCTGCCAAACGCACCAATTCGCTGGCCGGCATTTCTTGGCAGCGAGACTCGGCAACGCCGAGGCTGATCGTCAGGTGAAAGGCTTTGTTCTCAAACTTGAACGGGTGCTGTTCGACCTTGGCACGGATGCGTTCGGCAGCATCGACCGCTTGTTGCAACGTCGTTTCCACCAATACGATGGCAAATTCTTCTCCGCCATAACGTGCGAAGAGATCTTCCCGTCGCACTTGGGTGTGTACGACGTTGGCTAATTCGCGGAGTGTAAAGTCGCCTCCGAGGTGCCCTAGTTCGTCGTTGATGCCTTTGAACCAGTCGATATCGAACATCACTAGCGACAAAGGCCGACCATGCCGGGCAGACCGCACCACTTCGCGATCGAGGAATTCCAACAACGCTCGCTGATTGTGCGTTTGCGTCAGGGCATCGATAATCGTCAAACGGTAGATTTCTTCGTGATATTCCGCCTCGACATTGCCACCGGCCAAGAAGCGGTAAATGCAATTGCCGATCCGCAAATAGTCGCCATCGTGCAAGACGCGGGGTTCGGTCGTTTGCACATCATTGACGAAGGTGCCGTTGGTACTCTGAAGGTCGATGACCGTGAAACCGTCTGCCCCCGGTTCCAGACGAGCATGGCGACGCGATACCGAGTGTTCCTGAATACGGATGTCGCAGTCTTCCCCCCGACCGATGATTACTGGTTTCTCGCCTAAAGTATACCGCTGCCCCATCGTAGGTCCCGTGGGGTAGATGTGGACCAAACAACCTTCCCGGCGATTGTTGCCTTGGGAGGCCCGCTTCGGGGCGATCACGGACGTCTCGGCCACTTTGTCCATATCACGACACTCACGCGAAACGCTTGGGCAACCCCCTACGCTATTACCGATCTCGTTATTATCCTAGCGTTTTTAGTTGCCCATCGCTAGCATTCTGTAGGTTTTTTCGCGGAAAATGCTGTTTCTCGGCACGCTTTTTGGTGAACTTTTCTTGAAATTCGGACTACTTCACAGGATCGGCGGGATGGGCTTCTATCATTTGAATGGCCCAATCCCGTAGTTGCTTCGGCGGCATGCCCGTATGATGGGGAGCGAATTTCACTTGCTCCAGTGTGGTCAGGAAACGAATCACATCCGAACCGATAGCATCCGTCGCAGTTCCGTTGCCTGGCCGATGCCACTCGGCTTGCATTTCCGCCGGGGTGCGGCGCAAAGCAGGAATGCCGAAACAGCGTTCCAACCATTGCCGAAAGATCCGATCGACTTCGGCGATTGCATCGCTGGCATCCAGTGGAACCGCTCGCAACTGCTGCAACGCCCATTCATCGGCAGACAATTCCGGCACCGCTCGATGACGTCGACGCCGCAGCATCACGAAGACTAGGCTCCCCCCGATCACCAATCCCATCCCCAACGCTGGCCAACTCCATAGCGTTTCCTGCAGTGCGACGGATTCGGGAAGTGGTGGAGGGTCGCTGATGGGGCCGACATCGGCCAGCGAAACGCGGTCGATCGAGGAAGTCACTCGGACATGGAAGACTGGCCAATCGGTCCAAGGAATCGTCTGGCCGGTGCGTACCATGCGTACCGAACAAGGGAGCAAGCGAATCGGCACGGCATCGCCCCAGGCAAATGCTTCCAATCGATAGCAGCGTCGCCAACGATTCGGCTCGGTTGTTTCCGGCGTTAAGGGAGTGATCCACCAGGCTTCGGCTGACTCCGGTTGCAAAATAGGGTCGGGGATCGACAGCACCTCGATCGGTTCCCTGGCTTCGATTTGCACGGTGAGGGTCAAAGGATCGACCAGGTTCGTTTCACCGCGATCCAGTTCGACCGTGGCCGTCAGGGGACCACGTTGCACCGTCTGTTGGATCGGCCCTAGAACATCCCCTCCCTTGGCCGACGCTAGCCCGATGCCGACTTGCCCCCTCAACAGCAGCCCTAACATCAGCAGCAACCCGATGGTCACGGACTATGCCTCCGACAACGTTCGCGGAGATGAAAGAAACGCAACAGTGCCTCGAAATGCCGACCATCCGTCGAAACCTCGACCAAATCGACGTTGGCTTTGCCACACAAGCGGCGGAGCATCTCGCTGCGTTGCCGTGCTAGCTCGGCGTAGCGTCGGCGCACTTCGGGGGCAGCGGTATCGATCTCTTGTTGCTTTCCGGTTTCGGCGTCCTGCACCCGGACCACTCCGACTGAGGGGAGTTCCGCCAGTCGCGGATCGGTCAAGCGAACAGCGATCAGATCATGCCGTCGGCCAGCCCATTGGAACGCAGTTTCGTAGCCGACATCGTGAAAGTCGCTCAACAGAACCACAATCGCACGCCGACGCTGCACCTGATTCAACCATTCTAACCCTAACCGCAGTTGGGTTCCCGGATGCTGCGGTTCTAGAAACAGGATATCTCGCAACACCCGCAAGACATGTCGAGTCCCTTTCAAGGGGGGCACATGACGTTCGATTTGGCCGGAAAAGGCAATCAGACCGACGCGATCGTTGTTGCTGGCGGCACTGAAGGCAATCAGAGCGGCGATCTCGGCGGCGACCACGCGAAGCGTGCGTGCGGACGAACTGAATTGCAACGATGCCGAGACATCGGCGAGCAAAAACACGGTCAGTTCTCGCTCTTCGATGAAGCGTTTGACAAACGGTTCGCCCGTGCGTGCCGTCACATTCCAATCAATGGTGCGAACATCATCTCCCGGGCGATATTCCCGCACCTCGTCAAAGATCAACCCGCTGCCTTTGAACACGCTGTGATACTCTCCGCCCAATAGGGTCCGCACCGCTCGACGAGCGCGGAGGTGCAAGCGTCGGACTTGTTGCAAAACATCCGCAGGGATCATGGTCGTAGTCCCTTGTCGAGCAATTGGCGTGGCCGGGGTAGACCTTGGAATTTCCTCTGGTCCCGGAAAGTTCACCGCCTCAGGCAAGTAACTTGCGCTGAAAAATGGGGGCCGATCTCCTATCCTATCCTTAATACGCTCTTATGGGTAGGTACATTGTGTAGTTGAGAACTTGCCGATGTGGACTGGATTGCTGGAACCACGGACACGCGTCTACTGTGGTTCGTTGTGGCATAGCTTAGTTGAGATAGTTCGGCAATTGTTGATCGGCAATGCATCGACCGTTTGGATGATTGGCCGACCTGCCGAGGGGCCAGCGACGCAAGAATCCCTGAAGGTATTTCACCAACTCCGCGATTGGTTGATCGCCGCGGGTTGGCTCGATCCGTTGATCCCACTTTCGACAGACTGCCACAATGCCCTGGCCATCGCGATTCCTTCGCCCCGTGGTCCCAGCCAGCATGGCAACGTCGAACGCATCGGATTAGCGGAAACTCCTCCGGCAGCGGCGGTCCTGCGGTGCTTCACCCGTTTGCGACTCAAATCCCGCCCCGATGCCACGCCTGCGATCGTGATTGTGGAAGCCTGGCGGGAAGATCCCCAAGCCCTCGACACCCTCTATCTGTTGGGCGATGCCTTCACGGAACGCTTTCCGATCGATGCCGAACTCACTTCGGTAGAGGACCGCATCCGTCTGTTGCTGACAACTCAACCGCAACCGAACCGGCCAGCGGTTTCTTGGCCCCGGGAGGATTTTTTGCGTTGCCGTGAAGCGGCTTTGCTGCTGCGTCCCTTGTGGGAAGCCGTGCATGGAGTCGCTCGACCGTTGGCTATTCCCCGATGCGTCGATGCTCCCCGCAAAGTCGCTGTTCGTCTGTCGGCCAAAGCATTAGCCAAGTACGATCGACTCGCATGGATCGAAGATCTGCAAGATCTTCGCACTCTGCCTCAGGGCGATCCTGTAGGATCCGTCCACGAATGGGGAGCGCATCGCGTCTTGGAACCGAACCGCACCGGATCGATTCTTCCTCGGGGGGCCGATGGTTTGGGGCCGTTGTTGACCATCGCGGTGCGTGAGACACCGAGCAATCCTGTTGTTTCCGACGCGAATGCACCCTTCCCCTGCCCCGACGCAGCAGAAGCAGACGGCCAATTGGCTCTTTGGTTTGAAGGGCTAGGCGGAGTCCGGCATATTGGACCGAATTCTTACCTGTATCGCTTTGGCCGACGCAGTGTGTTGTTTGATGCCGGTTTTGATGCCACGAAAGACGGTTGGCTTGGTTTGCCCGCCTTCGAGCGATTGGAACGACTCGATGCCATCGTCATCACGCATGCTCACCTCGATCATGTCGGGTCGATTCCGCTGCTGTTGTCGCTGTTCCCCGAAGTTCCCGTTTATTGCACCCGTGCGACGTTCGAGATTCTTTATCCGACGATGGAAGACAGTGCCCGGGTGACGCAATGGCGTTTTGAAGCCACCGGGGAACTCCCCGCACTTACGCCGGAATTGGTGCGGAGCCTTCGCCCCGAACGCTTTCGTTTTGTCGAATACGGTCAATCTTTGGCCGTTCCCGAGGTGCCGGGCTTGACCATGACCTTTCACAACGCCGGCCATTTGATCGGTTCGCTGTACACCGAAATGCAGTTTCAGGGGGTGAAGATCGTTCACACCGGCGACATCAGTTTGGAAGATTCGGCAGTGCTGGAAGGATTGCGTCTGGCGGGTAAGTCGGCGGATCATCTGGTCATGGAAGCGACTTATGGAGCGCGCTCGGAATTTGGCCGAACCCAACGTCGCGAACATATCGCCCAGTTCCTCCAAGCGGTGGGGAAGATTACCGACCAAGGCGGTTCCGTGTTGGTTCCCTCGTTCGTACTGGGGCGTGCGCAAGAGTTGGTGGGTTTGCTAGCACGCTGGAATCGGGAAACGAATCGGCAGGTTCGCATTCGCACGGTGGGCATGGTCAATCGGATCAACGAGATCATCCGCCTGCGTCTTTGCTCGCTGATGCCTGCTTTCGACGATGAAACCTTCAGCTACGTCGAGCCACTGACCATCGGCCGCACAGACCTCGATGAACAACAACGACGCCAAGCCGCGATGGACGCCTTCGAGCGAGCTGCTGCCGATGGCCCCTGTGTGATCGTGGCGAGTCATGGCATGATGGCCGAGGGCACCAGTTCTTATTTGCTGGCTCGGGCGATCCTGACTAGCGGCGGGAGCAAGCACGGCATCTTCATCTGCGGCTATATGGATCCGCGTACTCCAGGGTTTCGCCTGCTGCATCGTCGAGAGCAACCCGTGATCGACCTAGGAGAAAACGATCGCGTCCCGCGGACGATTCCTGCCGAGAATATCGCGTACTATTCGATCAGCAGTCACGCCAGTTTCGAAGAGTTGGTCGAACTGGCCGACACCGTGCCTACCAAGACGGTGACGTTGATTCACGGCGACGCTGCTAGTCTGGATCATCTACGCGACTATCTGCAACAACGCTTCCAACAGACGAATCGCTCGGTGGCAGTGTTCGCCCCAGCCATGGGGGAACGCATTTTCTTCGGTCGTGTCCCCATGCCCGAGGGGTGGACCCCGTTCCCCGCGGTGGCCCCCGCCCCCTCCAGCCCGGTCCCAGCCACCGTCTCGCGTTTGGATCATCGCAGTGGCTTCACCTTGAGTGGTTTGACCGCCGATGGGAACCGACTTTGGAGCTTATTTGCCGTCGGACGCCACCGCGCTACCGTGGGGCTAGCCAGTAAGCGGATTCCCGCAGAAAGGATCGATCGAGTGGTCTTGCGTTCACCCACGGCAGCCCCGCGGACGGTCTACGATCGCTTCCGCGGCATCGGCCAACACGATCGCTTCGAGGTTCCCGCCCCCGGTGCTTATCGCTTGCAGATCTTGTGGACCGAAAGCAACGGCAGCCAACGCGATGTCTGGATCAATCTATTGGCAGGCGGCGAACTACGGCCAATACGCACACGATTATCCGCCGGCCGACCCGTGTTAGAGATACTCGTCGGAGGCTCGTTATTTCCTCGCCTCGAACGACTCTCCCCCGGCGAATTCCTCCCCGATTTGCCCATCCGACGGGTCGAATGGCTCGAACCCCGACGCATGTTACGCATCTCGCTCGAACCCATGAGCGGTATCGGCGAGTTTGCCGAAGTGTTGCCAACTATCCGTTGGGCCAATGGGTTCGTCCAACATGGGCCACTTTTGCCCGAGTTGACGATTGATCCCGATGTTCAAGTGATTCCCGAGCGGTTGCAGGTAGGACGCCCCTCACGAATACGCTACTGTGCCGTGCCGAGGCCCATCGCAGCCCAAGTCCATGATTATCCCACCACTTTGACCGATGATGCCATCGAATTCACGCCCTCACGAACCGGCCCTGCTCGCTTGTTTCTATGCTTCCCCACTCTCGACGGGGGGAGCGAATGGCGTGAAATAGCCGTCATGATGATTGAGGATGCCAACGTCTCGGAACCATTACGTTGGCCGAAGACAGCTTCGTGAAATGTCCCTCAAAAACGACTTCAAATCGCTCTCGAGGGAGAGTGACTACTTGCTTCCATGAGCATTCCGTGGCATGTATTAGTCAATTAGTCAGCGTACTTCAACTCTTTGACCGTGATGGTCAACTTCTTCTTGTCCTTGGCATCCTTACCGACGATGCCGGTGACCGTACCATTCTTGGCCGCTTGGCAAGTGTCGGCGTGATACTTCTTGTGAGCCGCCTTGTCAAAGTAATACACTTTGTCACCATCTTTGATGACCGTCATACAAGAGGAAGTGAGGTTCAAATCACACTTGGCACAAGTGATCGAACCTTTGATGGTGACTTCCTTCTCCGCTTTCTTCTCTTGCGCGTTGATCGAAGTCATCGAAACCATCGTTGCGATAGCCGCGCCCATCAACATCGCCATGGCAGCGCGAAACATGCATTCTCCTCCATTGTCACTCAATTATCGAGTTTGAACTCCGAAACCCAACAGCATGCATAGGGCGATCGAAGTTTCCGTGCCCATTATAGTCCGACATCGCCGAGTTGCAACTAGCAAAGTGGTTTGCTGTTAAGTTGTTTTCCGAGCGAGATACTTCGTGCGTGACAAACGGGACGCATGGCGTTAGAACAGGAGGAGGGATCGCCGAACCGCGAATGCCATCCCCAACGGAACCGACGCCCACCGAACCACTCCCACTTGTGGATTTTCCCGAGAACGAGTCATGCCCATCAAGAAAAGACCAGTCGCGGCTATTGTGACCGAATATCGCCGGCATAGCCATGCGGATGTGATCGTCTCTAAACTGCTGGAAGGTTACCTGCACGATTTCAAAGAATATCCCTCGATCGAATTGGTGTCGTTATACACCGATCAGACGCCCAAGAATGATCTCAGTCGGCAACTGGCACGGAAATATGGCTTCCGCCTCTCGCCGACGATTGCCGACGCAATCACACTGGGAAGCGATCGCATCGCTGTCGATGGCGTTCTGCTGATCGGCGAACATGGGAAGTATCCCACCAATGCAAAGGGGCAAATCTTATATCCGCGTCGGCGTTTCATGGAAGAAACCTGCAAGGTTTTTCGCCAGTATAAGAAATCGGTCCCCATCTTTAATGACAAACACTTATCAGCCGAATGGCAAGATGCCAAATGGATGTATGATACCACTCGGGAACTCTACATTCCTATG
>CALEEC010000333.1 GCA_937949245.1 uncultured Gemmataceae bacterium
CGAGGGCAGGTGATTGTTCACTCCAGTATGCATCGAGCGGATCAAAGTAATGTCGTCGGCAATCGAACCAATGTGCGGCAGCAGTTCCGACATTTCCATCCCGCACTGGCCATACTTGCGGAACGGCCACGGTGGAGCCAAAACTTTGCTCGAAGCTTGGCCAATGTTGTCGTACTTCACTTCACCGGGGAAAGTTTTGCCGTCGAGTTCGCGTAATTTCGGCTTCGGATCGAACAAATCAATGTGACTTGGCCCCCCAACCAAGAAAGAAGATGGAAATCATGGCTTTCGCTTTCGGGGCAAAATGTGGGGGCTTGGGCTTCAGATCATACGTTGTCGGTTCCAACATCCGGTTTCGCGGGGGTGTTCGCCAATAAGCCGTCCTGCTGGAGCAAGTTGGCTAATCCCAACGGAGCCAGGCTGAAGCTGCTCGTGTACAAAAAGGTGCCGGCGGGAGCAGAGAGATTGCATCGGCGGGACTCTCTAAAGCAAGATCAAGTGAAGGAACGATGGCAGGCTCTTTACCTATCTTAGCGGAAAGAAGTCGTGGAGCAATACAATAGGGAAGTTCATCATGCGGAATTTCAAGTTTTACTTGGCAGAACTAATCCGCAATAGGGAGGTGCTGGTTCCAGAATACGGAACGACTCCCCTTAAAATTCGGATTAGAGCAAAATTTCCAAGTGGAATGGAAGAATCTTGACAAAGGCATCTTGCCAATGGACGAATGCCATTGCTAAGATTCGCATTGCGGCGATGTTGCGCATTATCCCTTTTTCGGCACTCATGCGGTACTTCCATGCGTCTTCGAACCACTGTCGTCCGGTCGTCAGCCCAGCTCCTCCGGGCTAAACGCGCTAAACGTCGCGTCGCACGATAATATCGAGGACGAGTTCCCTCGCATCGGGCTGGACCGCGAAGCCCTCTCCATCACAGGTGCCGGGATCGAAACGAACTACGAACGTTGCCGGTCCCCAAGATGTGGACCAATTACCTTCACCTACCAACTACCGATGTCCATGCACGAACCTGAGCTTACGTTCTATCCCGCTCCGCCAGTGCCCCAAGGTTTGTACGATCCGCAATTTGAGCACGATTCGTGCGGCGTGGGATTTATTGCCGACCTCAAAGGTCGCAAAAGCCATGACCTCATCCGCAACGCGATTCAGGTGTTGTTGAACCTCGAACATCGCGGGGCATGCGGCTGTGATCAAGAAACCGGCGATGGTGCGGGGATCTTGATGCAACTGCCCGATCTGTTTCTGCGTCAACAAGCAGAGGCCCGCGGGTTTAGCCTGCCTGCAGCAGGGCAATATGGGGTCGCTTTCACTTTTCTGCCGACCGATCCTTCTAAGCGTCAAGCCTGCATTGAAGCGATGGAACGGATCGTTCTGGAAGAAGGTCACGAAGTGCTCGGCTGGCGACGGGTGCCGGTGGTGTCGAATGCCATCGGCTGGTTGGCACGGTCTCAAGAGCCGGTGATGAAGCAGTTATTCATCGGCAAGGCCAAGTCCGGCAATGACATCGACTTTGAACGGGACTTGTACACCATCCGTCGGCGTGTCGAACGCTGGGCACGCGAGGCGTTTGCCAAGGAAGGCCCGGCCGCCCCCTACGTCTCCAGTTGTAGTTCCCGCACGATCGTCTACAAGGGGATGCTGAAAAGCTCCCAAATGCCGTTGTATTTCCCGGATCTGACGGACCCGGCGATGATGTCGGCCTTAGCGATCGTGCATAGCCGATATTCCACCAATACGTTCCCGCAGTGGTCGTTGGCCCATCCGTTCCGCTTCCTGGCTCACAACGGTGAAATCAATACGCTCAAAGGGAATGTCTGTTGGTTCGAGTCGCGGCAAAAACTGATGCGCAGCGAGCAATTGGGGGATCGTCTCGAACGCATTTTGCCAATGACTTCAGAACATCTGAGCGACTCGGCAATCTTCGATCAGATGCTCGAATTGCTAGTCATGGGCGGTCGGGACATTGCCCAGGCCATCATGATGATGGTGCCGGAAGCCTACGAAGGGCAAAAGTCGATCGATCCAGCCAAGAAGGCATTCTATCAATACAGTTCGTGCCTAATCGAACCCTGGGATGGCCCGGCCAGCTTGGTCTTTAGCGATGGCGTGCGTATCGGAGCGACGCTCGACCGCAACGGTCTGCGTCCAAGCCGGTACATCGTCACTGACGATGACTGGGTCATCATGGCCAGCGAAGTGGGGGTATTGCCGATCCCGCCGGAGAAAATCCGCTACAAAGGGCGACTCCAGCCGGGGCGGATTTTCTTGGTCGATACCGCGGCCGGACGCATCATTTCCGACGAGGAAATCAAATCGAGTGTAGCCAAGCAGCGGCCGTATGGCCAATGGTTGGAACAGCATCAGTTGTGGCTCGACCAACTGCCGCCCGCAGCGCCGCAAGCGGAAAAGCAACGCCCGCCGCTGATTGCTCGGCAGCAAGCGTTCGGCTACACGCAGGAAGACATCTACCGCATCCTGCTGCCGATGGCCCAAGACGGTAAGGAACCGGTCGGCAGTATGGGGACCGACATCCCCTTGGCAGTACTGTCGGATCGTAGCCAACTGCTGCCCAACTATTTCAAGCAGGCGTTTGCTCAGGTGACCAATCCGCCGATCGACGCGATCCGCGAAGAGATCGTCATGTCGCTGGAATCACTGCTGGGCCGCGAAGGCAATCTGTTGACCGAGACACCGGAACAAGCGCGGTTGCTGCGGCTGAAGACGCCGATGCTCACCGAGGAAGACATCGAACGCATTCGCCGATTGGACCGTCCCGGCTTCGTGGTGCGGACCATCCCGACTTTGTTCCAGCGTTCGGCCGGCACAGCGGGGATGGCCGAGGCGTTGGAAAATATCATTGCCGAGGCCGAACGCGCCGTCGATGAGGGGGGCACCATCCTGATCCTGTCGGATCGGGGGTTGAATGCCGATTGGGTGCCGATTCCTCCGCTGTTGGCTGCCGCGGGTGTGCATCATCATTTACGCCGGGTCGGCAAACGCACGTTGTGCGGCATCATCAGCGAAACCGGCGAAGCGCGCGAAGTGCATCACATGGCCACGCTGATCGGCTACGGCGTCGGTGCGGTGTGTCCGTATTTGGCCTACGAAACCTATCGTGGCTTGGTCAACGAGGGGTTGCTGCTCGACAAAAACGGTGCGCCGCTCGATCCGGCGTTGGCGGTCAAAAACTTCCGTAAGTCCATTGACCAAGGCTTGCTGAAAATCTTCAGCAAGATGGGCATCTCGACGTTGATGAGTTATCGCGGGGCGCAGATTTTTGAGGTGATCGGCCTGAATCGCGAACTGGTCGATCGCTATTTCACCGGCACGCCGAGTCGACTCTCGGGGATCGGCTTGGAAGAACTGGCCCAGGAAGCCCTGCATCGGCACGAGATCGCCTTCCCCACGATCCCCAAGGTCGAAGCCGTCGAGTTGGACATCGGCGGGGAATACATGTGGCGTCGTCGCGGTGAATATCACATGTGGAACCCCGAGACGATTCAGAAACTGCAACATGCGGTCAACTCGCAGAAGTACTCTACTTACAAAGAGTTCTCGGCGGCCGCTTACGACAGCAGCAAGCAGCTTTGCACCATCCGCGGCATGTTGGAGGTCAAAAAGGCGCGCCGCGAGATTCCGTTAGACCTCGTGGAGCCGGCTAAAGAGATCGTCAAGCGTTTCTGCACCGGAGCAATGAGCTTCGGCAGTATTAGCAAGGAAGCTCACGAGACGTTGGCCATTGCCATGAATCGCATCGGTGCTCGTTCCAACACCGGCGAAGGGGGAGAAGATCCAGCTCGGTTTAAGGTAGATGCGAATGGCGACAGTCGGAATTCGGCCATCAAGCAAGTGGCGAGTGGTCGATTCGGCGTGACCGCGAACTATCTGGCCAACGCGATCGAACTGCAGATCAAGATGGCTCAAGGAGCCAAGCCGGGGGAGGGAGGCCAACTCCCCGGCCACAAGGTCGACAACTTCATTGCCAAGACCCGCTATAGCACGCCGGGAGTCGGTTTGATCTCGCCTCCCC
>CALEEC010000334.1 GCA_937949245.1 uncultured Gemmataceae bacterium
AACATGTCCGCAACACTGCGACAGGTGGTAGAAACTTTGGCCAGCAGTGCCACTCCCCGCGACGAGATTGCGTTGATGTGGACGCAGCATGGTGCCATCGGGGAAATCAGCGAAACGCTGATCCTCCGCAGCGATCGTAGCGTCATGGAGATTATCGTTGATCCTACCGCTGGCATCGGAAATCCTCCTCCGCGTATCTTAGGAACGGCGTCCCACGAAGCGGTGCAAGCCTTAGCCGCGGCTCTGCTGGCCCATTCTTTCGAGCAACTTCCTTCCCTTCCGTTGTCGAATCCTGGTGCCGCAGCCGTCGAATTGACCGTTGCCACGGAACAACACACCTGGTACTGCCAAGTTCCATCCGACAAACTCGACCAGTTTCCCGCTATGCGTGCCATCGGTGCGGAATTTCAGAAACTCCGCGGTAAGCTATCCACGTAAGCAGTCAAGGCATCGAATTTCTTTCATTGCCTCATCGGTGTATCGACCGAGGCGGATCATGTCAGGGGAAACCTTGTGAGGCAAGCATGGATCTGCTTGGGGCATGCCAAAGCCAAGCTCGGACTGATCGGTCCGGGAGGAAACGATAAAAAATCTTGGTGGCTTGACCAACGCAGGTGAGTTTTCCGAAAGAGCGTACCCGTGAACCAAGCAGTCGTTTTGTTGAGCGGCGGATTGGATAGCACGACAACCCTAGCGATTGCCCGCGAGCAAGGGTTCGCGGCTTATTGCCTGAGTATCGATTATGGTCAACGGCATCGCGTCGAATTGCAATGCGCCCAACGCATTGCGGAGAAACTCGGTGCGGTCGAACACCGCATCCTTCGGCTCGATCTCCGCGCTATTGGTGGTTCGGCGCTGACCGATACGATCGATGTACCCAAAGATCGCTCGGAGTCGGCGATCAGCCATGGGATTCCCGTGACTTATGTGCCGGCTCGCAACACGATCTTGCTGGCCGTCGCTTTGGGCTATGCCGAAGTCGTGGGGGCATTCGATCTGTTCATTGGAGCCAACGTACTCGATTATTCCGGCTATCCCGATTGTCGGCCGGAGTTTCTCGAATGTTTTGAACGCTTGGCCAATTTGGCCACCAAGGCGGGGGTCGAAGGACTCGGAAAGTTTCGCGTTCATGCTCCCTTGTTGAAACGCACCAAAGCGGAGATCATCCGCGAAGGCGTGCGTCTGGGCGTCGATTATTCGCTGACGCTCAGTTGCTACGACCCCGACGACCAGTGGCGAGCGTGTGGTCGCTGCGATTCTTGTTTGCTCCGCAAGAAAGGGTTCCTGGAAGCCGGTGTCCCCGATCCGACGATCTATCGGGAATGAAGGCATGCCCCTTGCCTCGCGTATCGAATTAGCCCTCTTTTCGGCAGAAGGCTTGCTAGGCATTCGTTTCTGTGGCCCCTGTTGAGTGTTGAGATCGCGCTTGACCGGAACGCTCGCAGCGAGTAAATGCCCGGCGGTGGCATCGTGGTAGCTCCGCTGCCACCTGCCGACCGATGCCAAATGCCGTATTTTAGATGGGGGATGCTTCCCAATGAACGTCTGGCGTATCCTGTTTGCTCTGCTGATCGGTTTGAGTGCCGCGACTCACGGCTCGGCACAAACCTACACGTTGAATGAAACGCCCCAGGTCGGCGAATGTTTTCAGGTGACCGTTTCCACTTCGTTGGCGGGCGTCATCAAGGTATTCCGCGATGGCAAGACGCAAGCGGTGAAATTGTCCGGCCAAGGTCAATTTGCCTACGCCGAACGAACGCTGGACAGCAAAGGCAACTTGGCCACCAAGACCGCACGCGCCTACAAGCAAGCCTCGGCCCGCGTCGATACCGGCAACGATCGCTGGCAACCCACGCTACGGCCGACGCTACAATTGATCGTGGCTCAGCGTTCCGACGATGGGCTTGTGGTCTTTTCCCCCCATGGACCGATGCTCCGCGACGAAGAACAACTCCTGGGCGATCATTTCGACACCTCGGCCCTGACCGGACTGCTGCCCAATCGCCCCGTGGCTTTGGCCGAGTCGTGGGAAGTGCATAATTCGACGATCCAGGCGTTGTGTCTGTTCGAGGCGTTGATCGGCCACGAGATTCGCGGCAAACTGATCGACGTGAAAGATGGGTCGGCCATCCTCCGCGTCGAAGGTCGGGCCAGCGGCATTGATTTGGGCGCGCTGGTCGCCGTCGAGGTGCAAGCTACGCTGAAGTACGACCTGTTGGCAAAACGCATCGTCCAAGTCGAATGGAAGCAAAAGGACAACCGCGAACCCGGCCCGATCAGCCCTGCCAGCGAATACGAATCGACCACCCAAATCACGCGTTCGTTCCTGGCCGAACCTCCCAAGGAACTCAGCACCGTGGCTTTAGCCGCTGTCCCCAAGGAAGCGGAAGTCCCCGCCGCGATGGCCGCATTGCAGTATTTCGACCCGCACCAACGGTTCCAACTGACCCACGCTCGCGATTGGCATCTGGTCGCGGCTACCGAACCGCATACCATTATGCGTCTCATGGACAAAGGCGACTTCCTCAGCCAAGCGACCATCACTCCGTGGAAGCAACTCGAAGCCGGCAAACGAGTCACGCCCGAGGAATTCAAAAAGACCATCCACGAATCGCCCGGCTGGGAAGTGGAAGAAATCATCGAAGAAGCCGAGGTGCTCAAAGACGCCGATCGCTGGATCTACCGCGTTAGCATGAAGGGGGAGCTGGACGAAGTCAAAGTGGTACAGCACTACTACCTGATCGCTTTCGCCAATGGCCGTCATGTCGTGGTGTCGTTCACTATGAAACCAGGCAACGTCAGCAAGATCGGCAATCGCGATCTGAACTTCGTCATGGGGCTGGAATTGCCCAAAAAGTGAGTGTAACGTTCGACCGTGGCGTGACGCCAGCTGTCGGGGGAATCCGAACCACCCGCGGACAGGCGTCGGCAGCTTCTATCGTCACGCAACAATCCTTGGAGCCGACGACGCCAGTCGTCGGGTGTTTTCCTCAGTCGTCGGGAGTCTCCGATATACCCGCGGACTGGCGGCCGCGGCTCTACCAATGCACGAACCGACGACGCCCTGTGGCTCACTCAACCTTCCAACCCAGGCCCTGTCATCTTTTCCGGCCGGACGATACGATCGAACTCCTCCGCTGACAAAAAGCCCAAACGGACGCACACTTCCTTGAGGGTCGATCCTTCCTGATGGGCCACCTTCGCCACTTTGGCCGCGTTGTCGTAGCCGATCTTCGGGCTTAACGCTGTGACCAGCATCAGCGAATTGTGCAAATACGCCTCAATCTGCTTGCGGTTCGGTTGAATGCCAATGACACAGTGTTCGGTGAACATTCGGCAGGCATCGGAGAGCAACTGAATCGAGTGCAGCAAATTGTGAATGATCACCGGCTTGAAGACGTTGAGTTCAAAATTTCCCTGCGAACCGGCAAAGCCGATGGCCGCGTCGTTGCCCAACACCTGGACGCAGACCATGGTCATGGCCTCCGATTGCGTCGGATTGACTTTGCCGGGCATGATCGACGAGCCAGGCTCGTTCTCGGGAAGAATCAACTCAGCCAAACCGCAGCGTGGCCCCGAACCGAGCCAGCGAATGTCGTTGGCAATCTTCATCAGAGCGGTGGCCAACGATTTCAACGCACCGCTCAACGCGACCACAGCCTCGTGCCCTGCCAAGGCAGCAAACTTGTTGGGAGCCGACACGAACGGCAGACCGGTAAGCCTGGCAATCTGCGCCGCGACACGGACGGCAAACTCGGGGTGGGCATTCAACCCAGTGCCGACCGCGGTGCCTCCCAGGGCCAATTCGCAAACCTCTGGCAAGGCCGCCCGTAGACGTTTCAAGCCGCCATCTACCTGAGCCACATAGCCGGAAAACTCCTGCCCCAACGTCAGAGGCACCGCGTCCATCAAGTGCGTCCGACCAATCTTGACGATGTCGGCGAAAGCGTCTTGTTTGGCCTTCAGAGCATTGCGTAACGTCGTGACTGCTGGCAGCAACTGCTGTTCGACCTGTTCAACCGCAGCAATGTGCATAGCGGTGGGGAAAGTGTCATTCGACGATTGCGACATGTTCACATCGTCGTTGGGATGGATAGGCTTTTTGCTTCCCTTTTTGCCCCCGGCCAACTCAATCGCGCGATTGGCGATTACCTCGTTGGCATTCATGTTGGTTTGAGTGCCGCTGCCGGTCTGCCAGATGCGTAGAGGAAAATGCTCATCGAGCTTGCCGGCGATCACTTCGTCGGCCGCTTGCACGATCCAGCCGGCCTTTTCGGCAGACAACAGCCCTAGTTCTTGATTGGTCAGAGCGGCCGCTTTCTTGAGGATGCCGAAAGCTCGGATCATCGACCGCGGCATAGTGTCGTGACCGATGGCAAAGTGAATGAGCGAACGTGCCGTCTGCGCGCCGTAATAGCGATTGTCGGGCACTTCGATGGGTCCCATGCTATCGGTTTCAATACGGAATCCGGGTCGAGCTTCGAGCGGTGCGGACGCGTTGGCCATAGGGGGGGTCGCTCCATAAGTCCCAAAGATGCCGACTCTGCTGCCAGCGGTACGTGGATGTTGGAAATTCTCTGGTCAAGATAGCAAACTACCCAGCGATCGTCTCGCTAGAAGCCTCCTGCTCGTGCGTGGTTGCACTTGTCAATCCTGTCCGTCTGCGGTATTGCACGCGCCCAGGTGTCCGATTCCTTCCGTTCGGTCGAGGCCGACATGACCGCTCTCCCCGCTTTGGCTCTGAACGATGTGTCGATCCGCTATGGCTCGTTCGTTGCGGTCGAACGACTCAGCTTCCAAGTGCAACGCGGCGAAATGTTTGGCCTGCTGGGTCCGAACGGTTCCGGGAAATCTTCCACTCTGATGGCCATCGCCGGGGTACTCGAACCGTTTGCCGGCTCCATTCGCATCGAGGGGTTGGCTCGTCACGAAGCGCCGGAAACCTACGCCCATCGGCTCGGCTTTGTGCCGCAGGAAATCGCTCTGTATGAAGAACTGACCGCTTTCGACAATCTCGCTCTGTTCGGCTCGCTGTACGGGCTGAGCGGCCATCATTTGCACGACCGCGTCAGCGAAGCGCTGACCCGTGTCGGTATGCTGGCTCGGGCACGCGAACGCGTTGGCCGATTCTCTGGCGGAATGAAACGACGCATCAATCTCGCCTGCGCTCTGCTGCATCGCCCCACCGTCTTATTGTTGGACGAACCCACCGTCGCTCTCGATCCCGCTTCCCGCGATAGCTTGTTCGTCACCCTCGACGAATTGCGCGAACAAGGGCAAGCGATTGTTTTGACCACCCATCACCTCGATGAAGCTGAGTCGTTCTGCGATCGCGTCGGCATTTTACGCCAAGGGAAACTGGTCGCCCTGGGGCGGCCGGCCGACTTGGTCCGTGCCACTCGCAACGACGCTTTGCTCTATGGGCATTTGGCTCAGCATGTCGATGCGCAACAACAACAGAGCCTGCGCGAACGCCTGGCGGCCACGGGAGTCGATCTCGAAGTGACCGGCAAACGGGTGCGTTTGTCGGCCCGCGATCATGAGGCATTAGGGCAAGCCCTCGCGGTGCTGCTGACCGAGGGAATGGAACTCGAATCGTTCCGCACTCCGCCGGTTCGCTTGGAACGCTTGTTCCGCAACCCGGTGCCCAGCACCAAGGAGGTCGCATGAATCGACTTCACCTGGTTTGGACACTGGCACGCAAAGATGGGCACTTGTTCTTGGCTGATCGTCGAGCAGCGATCTTGAGTTTTGTCGTGCCGATCGTGTTGGCTTCCGCCTTTGGCCTGATTTTTCATCGCCCCAGCGAACGCATGGGGGTAGTGCGTTTGCCGTTGTTGGTAGTCGATGAAGATCACTCGCCGTTGAGTCGGCACGTCATCGACGACCTGCGGCAGTCGGAGCAAGTCGATCTGCAACAGGTCGATCGCTCGACCGCCGAAGCCCGCATTGCCGACCGCAGTTGTGGCGTGGCCGTGGTACTGCCCCGCGGTTTCGGCCAGATGACCTGGACTCACACCCTGACACCACAGGGCCGACCTCATGTCGAACTTTTGCACCATCCGCTATCGGCCATGGAAAGCCAATGGGCTGAAGGGGTGCTAACCGAAATCGTCCTTCGGCGGATGGCCCGCGATCAAGCGAACGTGCTTCCCGGCACTTCGGTCCCCATGCATTTGGATCGCCCGTTCCGTCTGGCACGCATCCTTTGCCCACAAGACAGCCAGCAACGCTTCAACGCTTACAGCCATAGTTTTTCGGGAATGACGCTGCAATATCTGCTGTTCTGGGGGATGGAAAGCGGGCTATTGTTCCTGCGGGAACGGCACTGCGGCATTTGGCGACGCTTTCTGGCGGCACCGGTGCCGATCTGGACCATGCTGGCCGGCCGAGCTTTAGCCACAGCGTGGATTGCTGTTTTGCAGGTGCTGACGACTTTCGCTTTCGGGCATCTGGTGTTCGGCGTGCGAGTGGATGGCTCGTGGTTGGGCTTCCTGATGTTGGTAAGTGCCGTCGGTTTGCTGGCCGCTGCGATTGGCCTGCTGGTCGCGACGCTGGGCGGTACGGAAGCCCGTGCCCGCAATGTCTGCATTTTGGCCATCTTGGCCATCTCGTTGTTGGGCGGATTGTGGTTGCCGATGTTCCTGCTGCCCCGCTGGGTGCAAGAACTATCGCTGTCGCTGCCGACGACTTGGGCCATGCGTGGGCTAGACTGTGCCACTTGGGAAGGGGGGAGTTTGGCCCAGATGCTTCCATCGGTGTTGATGGTTTTTGCGTTCGCCGGGCTGTTTTTGTCTGCGGCGCTGGCTCGTTTTCTCTGGATGGAGGCGCGCCAACGGCGCGGTTGGACCTCATGAAAATCTTGCGATTCGTTCTTAATTCCGCTGCCAACCGGGACATGCTCGGCACCTTGGCCGTACTGGGACTGCTGACGCTTTCCTCAGTACGCGGGATCGCTCAGGAACCGGCCAAACAGGTGATGTTGGCGTTGGAAGATCAATGGGAACGGCCGACCGACGTCAAGCAATATCGCGGCCATGTGCTGGTGTTGCTGTATGGCGATCGAGCCAGTCAGACCAGCAACAAAGCGTTGGGGGAACGACTGCATGTGCATTTCCATCCGACGGCGCGGGGCTTGCCGCCGGCGCAAGCCAGTCGCGCTCCGGTGCGTCCGTTGCCGGGCATCGCGGAGGGGCAGACTTCGCCAGGGGTCTATGTGGTGCCGGTGGCCTGCATTGGGAGCGTGCCCAACGCGGTCAAGGGGCTGATACGATCGCAATTCCGCAGTGCATCGCCGGAAGTCGCGGTGTGGTTGGATTTTGCGGACACGATGAAACAGACCTTCGGCCTGACGCCGGGGGTGACGAATTTGCTTGTCATCGACGGATCGGGTCGATTGCGGATGCGAGTCCAAGGCACTATCGATGCCGCGACCTACGATCGCTTGGTGCGGACGATCGAAAACCTGCGCTACGAAGCAGTGCAAAGCCGCTGAAATGAATGGTGCGAATCCGCGAAGGGAACCCGCTATCCGAGCGGGGGGCGTCAGCCCCCCGTGTTTTGATGTGCGCGAACTCATCTCTTCATGATGATTCATCATGGCGTGTCAGCACGGCGGGCCAGCACGGCGGCTAACACGGCGGGCTGACGCCCGCCGCTCGGGAAAAAAATATTGGCGATGTCGGCTCGCGAACCTCCGAGTCTTGCTTGCATTCCTTCTCATGAGTTTCCACAATAGCAGCACCCCTGGTGGGGATTCTGGAAGTGAACCTCGGCTCAATCCTCGGTGTCCCCCATACATGAGAAACCGCCTGCAAGATTACGCCGCGGACCATCGTCATTTGCTCGAAGTGGT
>CALEEC010000335.1 GCA_937949245.1 uncultured Gemmataceae bacterium
AACCGACGCCGGGCTTGTATCTGCGCCGTGACGCGAAACACCGGCGCGGGTAGCAGATGCACCTCGTCGTAGATGATCAGCCCCCAATCGCGTTGCTCAAAGAGCTTGAAATGGGGAAATTCTTCGGTCTTGTCGGGGCGATACGTCACGATCTGGTAAGTGGTCAAGGTCACCGGGCCGATCTTTTTGGTTTCGCCGGTGTATTCGACGACCTGATCTTCGGACAACGTGGTTTTGTCGAGGATCTCACGACGCCATTGTTTGACCGAAGTGATGCCGGTCGTCAGCACCAAGGTCGATTTTTGCAGCATCGTCATAGCAAGGATGCCGACAATGGTCTTACCAGCTCCGCAGGGCAGGACAATGACTCCGCTGCCTCCACGCACCCCACCCCCAGCATGAAAGATCTCGGCCGCCTCGCGTTGATATTGTCGCACATGAAACGGCCGACCTTCCCGGGTAATGTCGCGTCGGCCGATCTCCAGGCTTGCTCCCTCGACATAACCGGCGAGGTCTTCCGCGGGGTAACCGACGTGGATCAGGGCCAACTTCAGCACCCCGCGATGGGCCGGGTCAATGGCGAAGCTGGTCCGGTCGAGTCGGGAACCGAGATATTCCTTGACCTTTTTGTGCCGAGCGAGTTCCTCCAACAACGGCATGTCGGCACAGACCAACCGTAAACGCTGCTCGTCCAGACGCTCCAGCTTGACTCGCCCGTAACGCGACACGGTTTCGGTGATGTCGGTCGGCAGATTGTTGGGCAGCGGGAATTTCGAGTAGGTGCGTAGCACTTCGATCATATCTTCAGCCCGCAGTCCCGCGGCCGCGGCATTCCACAACGACAGATTGGTGATGCGGTAGGTGTGAATGTGTTCGGGCGACTTTTCCAGCTCAGCGAACGGGGCCAGAGCATCCCGGGCTAGGGTGTACTTCGGATTATCGACCTCGACGAGAATCGAGCGATCGGATTGAACGATCAGCGGATTGGTCGGATCGTAAGTCGCAGCCAAACTCGCAGCGGACCGAGAAGTAGACATGAAATCGCGATCCCAGGCCAAATTCAAGGAAGACCGTCCCAAGTCTTCCCACACGGCAAATGCAGACGGCAATCATCCTGGGCAGTGTAGTGCGTTTGCCGGTTGAGAGCAAGGTGAAGATGTTGCAGGAACCGTGAGGGATCGGTTCTCAAGGGTTCGGGGAACAATCGAGCAGCTCGCGTCGGCGTTGGCCAACCCGAGATGCTCGTATCGAGCTAATCCGCGGGGATCTAGGGCTAGAGGTTCAAGGTTGATGCGCATCGTGGCAGGGGCCGCACGATTTGCTCAACTTGGCATGGGCTTTTTTCAGCCCTTCGAGATCTTTTTTGGCCACCGCTTCGCTGAGGGCTTTGGCATCAGCGGCATATTCGCTGCACAGTTTCTTCCACGAGGCTTCGTCGCCCTTTTCAGGTTTGTTCTTACCTAAAGCGGCGGCCAAATCGGCGTATAGCTTCGCATCGTCGGTCAGCGTTTCCCACTTAATTTCGCTTTTGCCCTTCAGCAGCTTGCCGAATTTCGGGTGGATGCCTTTCTTGCTGTTGTTCAATTCCACCATAATGTCTGAAATGCTGGGCACGGGTTCATTGGCTATGACGGAGGTCGAGGTCAATGTCATCATACCGCCGATCAGAGCTAAACATCCCAACCAAACCATCTTCTGCATTCGACAGGCTCCTTGTGGGTAGAGATCTTACGAGCGAAATTGCCAACCACCTCTCAGGCTTCGCTCCGTGAGATTAGACGGTCCAAGGCGTGCGAGCATTCATGCTGCTGCAACGATTCCTGGGGGCCATCGGTCCCGATGTACTGATTTAATCGATACTTCCGAGCAAGTCAATGACCTAGGCCGATTCTGCTGCTATACTCCTTACTGTAGGCAGCTCCCTCCCGTCGCGTAGCCATGGAGCCTCTTGCACTGCACCGGTACGACTTGTTCTCGAAGGGACCAGCATGCGGTTTATTATCGCTCCCGAATTTTACGAGCAGATGCTTCAAACACCTAATCCGACGCCGGATTGTTTCGTGCGACCGGGACAATATTTGCACCATTTGTACATCGATGGTGTGAAATACACCATCGCCCAAGCCGTTGAAGAATGTCTTGCTCAGGCATTGGCAGCCCAGGACGAAGAGGCGATCGATCACCTGTCGTTGCACAAACGGCATTTGGAATATCTGTATCACGACGCCTTGCAGCAAGGCGGCCTCGAAGGAGTGACCTTGCTAGGCGATCCGCCCCCAGAAGATGACGAAGCCATTCCGCAAACAGCCAATCATTATGTGCCTCAGCAACCAACCCGTTGGGAAGATCTCGGACTGCCGCTACCATTTTTGTTCGACATGATCTTGCGGACCATCTACACTAGTGGCCAATTGTCCGGCGGGGATTTAGCCAAGCAACTGCACATCCCCTTCGCAGCTCTGCAACCGATCATGCCGATGATGCGGAAGCAAGCATTGGTGGACATCGTCGGCCAGAAAGGCAGTTCGGGGGACGCCTCGTTCATTTACGAATTGAAGCCGCCCAAAGGGCACGAAGCGGTCCAAGAAGCGATCGAAAAAACCTCCTACGTTGGCCCGATTCCGGTGCCGTTCGATGACTACGTCGAAGCGGTATTGGCTCAGACCATCAAAAAATTGGTGGTCACGCGGCGGAGCATTCAGCGGGCGTTTGAAGACCTGATCATCACCGAAGAGCTGTTCAACGAAATTGGCCCCGCGATCAACTCCGGACAGTCGATTTTCCTGTTCGGCTATCCGGGCAACGGCAAAACCAGCATCGCCGAACGCATCACCCGCTTGATGGGAGACGAAATCTACATCCCTTACGCCGTCGAAGCCAACGGTCAGATTATCAAAGTCTTCGACCCGATTTTGCACATCCCCGTCCGCGACGAAGAGGAAGACCTAGGCACCATCGAAGGGATGTTCAAGAAAGGACCATCTTTCGATCAACGCTTTATCAAGGTCAAACGTCCCACGATTGTCGTCGGTGGGGAATTGACCATGGGCTTCCTCGACCTGCGTTACAATGAGGTCGGCAAATTCTACGAAGCGCCGTATCAGATGAAAGCCAACGGCGGCATCTTCATGATCGACGACTTCGGTCGGCAACAAGTCCGCCCGATGGACCTGCTCAACCGCTGGATCGTGCCGTTGGAAAAGAAGTACGACTATCTGACCACGGTCATGGGTACCAAGATCGAAGTCCCCTTCGACGAGTTGCTCATCTTCTCGACCAACCTCGATCCAAATCAATTGGCCGATGAAGCCTTCCTGCGTCGGATCAAATTCAAAATCGAAGTCCGCGACCCGGACGAAGCGCAATACCGAGCCATCTGGCGTTTGGTCTGCAAAGTGCGGAAAGTCGAGTACGATGACAAAGGCATCGATTATCTGATCAACAAATGGTACAAGCCACACAATCGGCCCTTCCGTATGTGCCATCCGCGCGATTTGCTCGATCAGATGATTAGCATTGCGAAGTATAACATGGAGAAGCCGAACTTCAGCCCCGATCTGATCGACGCCGGCTGTGCCACCTACTTCATCAGCAAGCAAGCCCGCGACTTCGGAGCGAAAGTACGGCTGTAAGCGCTGCGAAGGTGTATCACCTCGATAAACCTTGCGGGTTATGGGAAATAGGTCCATCGCCTCGGTGCGATGGACCGTCTTTCTGTGCCGATTCCGATTTGCTTCGGCGAGAAATCGGGGCAGAATTCTTTCAAGTTCGCTGCTGGTGCCCGCAACCCGGAACTGGCCGGGTCTGCCGACCATCTCGACCGGCGACGTTTTTCCTCTCGAGTGTCCCAATCCGGACAGGGGTTGTGTTCCATGATCCGTACCCGGCAGGCACGCTGGGCGATTATCGGCCTGGTCGCTTTGGCGTGCGGTTGTAACTGTTGGACCGATCGACCGCGACTGTTGGAACGCATGCGTTGGCATCGCAACGGGGTTGTCGAATGCAGCGAATGCGGCATCAGTGGCGGTACGGTCATCGATGGCCCCGTCATTTCTGGCCCGGTGATGGAAGGGCCGATCCTTGGCTCTCCCGATGGTGTCCCCACAACGCCCTCGACTCCTGCGCCGGGAACCAATGTCTTGCCGACGCCGATGCCGGCCAATCCAGGGACGATTCCCCCGGCCGGCGTGCAAGAAATCCCCCCGGCCAAGCCGACGCCTTACGATCCGAACAAACTCAACAGCAACAACCACAGCCGCCCCAACGGCAACGAAGTCAAAGCGGTCAAAACCCGTTTTTGATGCGTTGTCTCCCCTTCTCTTGCCGCGATCGCGGAGGTATGTATTGCAGTGCAGGCCGCGATCGCGGTCGTGTGTCAGGCCATGATGGCGTGCTCGTTGTAGGCCGCAGTCGCGGGTTTCGTTGAATGGGGGAACCGATACAATCACCGTGATGCTTTTGGCTGGTGAGGCAACCCCTGCGAAAAGCAGCGGGTTGGTCTGCCAACGCAAGCTTACGGTGGCATGGTGCCATGTCCGATCTTCCTGCACTGCTGGGCGGAACGCCCGTCTTTCCCAAGGGGCCCCCATCTTGGCCGATACGCATGCCGGAAATTGCCACGGCTTTGTCGCAGTTGTACGACAGCGGCGATTGGGGCCGTTATTCGGGAGCGACGCTCCCGCGTTTGGAAGCGACGCTCTCGGCACGTTGGCTGGGACAGCCGGTACTCACCTGCGCTAGCGGCACCCTGGCCGTGCGCATCGCTTTGCAAGCGGCACGGATCGAAGCCGGCGACGAGGTCATTCTGGCCGCTTACGATTACGAACCGAACTTCTTGGCCATTCACGCTTTCGGGGCGGTCCCCGTCTTGGTCGATATCGACCCGCTCAATGGCAATTTGGACGTGGAGCAACTCGCTGCGGCGCTTTCGAGCAAAACCAAAGCGATTTTGGTATCGCATCTGCATGGCGGATTGGTGCCCATGCCGCAAGTGCGTGCCTTGGCCGACGAGCACGGTCTGATCCTCATCGAAGACGCGGCCCAAGCGATCGGTGCGACCATTGCCGGTCGGCCGGTCGGCACCTGGGGGGACATTGGCACGTTCAGTTTCGGTGGCTCGAAGTTGTTGTCCGCTGGCCGCGGCGGGGCGTTGACGTTTCGCCGCGCGGAGTTCTATCAGCGGGCCAAGTTGGCCTTGTCGCTGGGGGTGCAATCGTGGGCCGTCCTCAGCGAACTGCAAGCTGCCGTCCTTTTGCCGCAGTGCGAGCAACTCGACGCCCGGACCCAGCAACGCGCTCGAGCCGTGCAGATGCTGACAACGCATCTGGCCCATCTCCCGGGCTTGCAACCATTCCGCAACCGCGACCATTTAGGCGAGCCAGCCTACTACAAGGTCGGTTTCTGGTTCGATTCGCTCCGCATGGGGCTGAGCCGAGCGCTGTTCGTGCGTGCCCTGCGTGCCGAGGGGGTCGCCTTCGACGAAGGCTTCCGCGCTTTGCACATCGGTCGTTCGCCGCGGCGTTTTCGCACCGTTTCCCCGTTGGCTCAAGCAGCCCGCGCTCATACGAGCATCGTCCAATTGCATCATCCGATCTTGTTAGCCCCCCCTACCGAAGTGCAACTGGTTGCGTCGGCCGTGGAAAAGACGTATCGTAATGCCGAGTTACTCACTGCTAAGGCGGCCGATTGCCGCGATTGACCGACCCGACTCCACACCGACGGAGGATCGATTCATGCGTTTGCGTTCCCTATTCTGGACCTGTGCCGCGCTGGGGCTACTGTTCCCAGCCTCGGCGGCAAGCCGAGCCGATGATTCCCCCATTGCCGGGCGTTGGCGCTTCACCTTGCCAGTGCAACGTCAAGCACTGACTATGCTGGTGATGTTCAGCCAATCGGATGGCAAATGGTTCGGCGACTTTCTTGGCTCCAGCATGCCGTTTCGTCAAGAACCGACCATCACCGACTTGAGCGTGAACAACGACCAAGTCCGCTTTTCACTGCGTTTGGGTAGCGAGTCGATGCCGTTCGACGGGGTATATTCCAAAGAGGCCAACCGCATTCGCGGCAGCATCCGCTTTGGCAATCAATTGCTCTTGCTGGAACTGTTTCCGACCCAGTTGAAGAAACTCGATGACCCCGTGGCGGTCAATCTC
>CALEEC010000336.1 GCA_937949245.1 uncultured Gemmataceae bacterium
GCTGGGCTCGACGCAGGGCCGTTTGGTCCGAAAGGACGACGGTGACCCCTTCGACTTGTTGATCGACCAACAAAGGAGCCATCGACAACCCTAGGGGAAAGTGAGTGCCATCGGGGCGTCGGTGCAGGCGATTTTCCCGGCGGAGGTTGGCTCGCTGCGATTGCACCCAGCGTACATCGGCTTCTAGATCTTTGCCCAGCAAACGTTCATCCCATAAATAACGGCCGATCAGGGCTTTGCTGGGGAGTCCGAGCAAGAGTTCTGCCGCGGGATTGGCGAAATGGATCTTTCCTTCTCCATCTGTGGCGATCAACCCTTCGGCAAGGTTATCGGCAATGGTGCGAATGAAAGCCAATTGCTTGCTGCGTTCGGCCAACAGACGCGCTTGTTCCTCTTCGATCTGCCGACGTTCTTGCAATTCGCGGACCAAGGTGCGTTGGGTTTCGGTCAGTTCCGAAGTCAAGCGGGTCAGGGTGCGATTGAGCGCGTCGCGAGCTTGATAAGCCGGCTCGGCCACAAGCAAGATCAAGCCGTGATACCATCGTGCCGTGGCATGGAAGGATTGTTCTTCGGTCAGACCGTTTCCCAGGTGCATTAGCCCCGACCAGATCCGCTCGCTTTCAGGCGGGTTCAGGGCAGTTTGCAAGGTGTCGAAAGCAGGTTTAAGCAGAATGGAGGGCAGACGAGCATGATCGGCCGATATGCCCAGGCCGATCAAGAATTGCTGCATCCCACGATTGCAAATCACTAAGGAACCATCAGCAGCGACCAGAAAGGCAAGGACACCTGTCAGTTCGGACAATCCCACGGGCAAAGCGGGACGGATGGCCGCACTGAGCATCGGGTCGTTCATTCTTTCGCCAGAGCATGAGCCTCGATCGCATCAGCACAGTAGCGATCCGCTCCCAACCTGTTACGGATGCTAATATCTTCGGAAATTGCTAAGCCACCGACCAGTATCATCGGGCGTTCTTTGGAAAATCGTTGGCGGATATGCTGGACCAACTCGCGGGCTGGTTCTACCTGATTGGGCATAGTGATCGACAAACCGAGCCAATCGGGGTTCCATTGGGCAATAGCTTGCAGAATGTCCGTCTCACTCTGCCCGATGGGCAAGCAGATGACTTTCCACCCCGCGATGGCAAACGCATCGGCTACCATACGCAGGCCGACTTCGTGGCGATTGCCGGGAACACAAGCGAATAATGCCGATTTCGCTTGCAACGGAGCCATCTGCACTTGAGTGAAACCATCGCTCAACACCTGCTGGCTGATGGCGGTGGCAATGTGTTCCTGCTCGAAGGTGATTTCGTTGCGTTCCCAACGATCTCCGACGGCGTACAACGCGGGTTGGATGACCTTCACACTGGTTTGCGGCAAAGAGTCCGGGAAAGAAGGCCGCAATTGGTGCAAAAAAGTATGACGGGCCGCATCAAGATCACCGGCCAGAAGCCAATCGGTCATCTGCAAGGTTTCCGCGTTGGGGATGTGAAGTCGTTCAGCATCCCAAGCAATGGCTGGGAAGGGAGCGATGGCGAAGTGAGCTTTCAACTTCTGTTCCAACGACTTCAAGATGGACTGAATGACTTCCACGGCCATGCCTCGCGAACGAAGCATGCGGACGAACCAGAGGATCTGCTGCCGAAGCGTCGAGGGATCGGAAGTCGCTGCGGCCAAGGCACAATCGGCAATCGCGTGTAGATCGCCGAGGAAATTACTGCGGGCCGTCGATTCGAGATCCGCGTAGGACAGCGGATACGCCGAGGCAAACTCGGCACGCACCTGGAGCAGCAACGGGGCGAGTGCCGATAGAAAGGGGGTGTCGGAGGATGTCATCGGAAATCCTCCTGAGGCGGAGGGCTGAGGATGTTTCACTACATTTCAGTATATCTCCGACCGCAGCAAGCAAACAGCCTAGCCTCCTGGATTTCGCAAATTAGACCACCCGAAAACGGAAGGGAACCTGGCCAATCAACTGGCGCATCAGGCCGACGGACAGCATGCATGCCACGTCGCCGATAGGAACATTCTCAGGGATGCGGACGACAAAGCCGACCTCGACCATTTGTCCTTCCCATACCGAAGATTGCAAGTCCATCGTCGGCGAAATTTGATCGGTGGCCAAATGGAGTTCGATGGTCGAACCGCGTTGGATTTTGTGGTTCAGTGACCCGGTGCCCAGCAACGTCAGATTCGCGGAATGGCTCCAATGATGCAGTGCTTCCATGTCGTGCGGTGCGTGCAGAATGACACTGATCCGCATCGCTTGGCCGACAGCAATAGTCGGCTTAGCAAACACCGAGCATTGGACGAACTCTTTGACCGGTGCCCAAAACAACAACGCACGTTTCAGCTTGTCCGCCAACGAGGTCGGCGAAGCAGAACGCGGTAAGGGAGGCGGTGCAGGCAGCATGGGCGGGACCTGAACCTGCGACTCGAATTGAGGAGCCGACACCGGCGGTGTCGGTGCCATGGCACGCGCGAACGCCGACAAACGCCGCACTGAAGGTTCCGGCGTTTGGGTCAAAGACGGCGACTTGGGCGAACTGCCAGGCAATTGAACCGTGATCGTCCCTGGAGCTGGAGTCGGACGCGCGGGCGGGGTTGGCGTGGTCGCAGGAAGAGACAGCGGCTGCGGACCTGCCAACGGTGCGAGGGCCGTTTCGATTTCCTCGAATCCGCCGAAGCGTGCCTCGGCACTTTTATTGAGCAATCGCCCCACAATATCCGACAAGGTTTGGCCAATCGCGGGTTGAATTTCCAGCAGAGGTCTGGGCAATTTCGTCTGATGCCGCATGATCTTCTCGACCGTCGTACCGCCGGCAAAGGGGGGATGCCCCGTTAGCAGAAAGTACAGGACGCAGCCCAGGCTATATTGATCGCTGGCGGCCGTCCGACGCACTGGGTCGAAGATCACCTCGGGACTGAGGTAGTCCATCATGTTCGAGGAGGCGTTGGCCGTGGAGATGGTGTCGATCAGCGATTCCTCTTGGTCGAGATTCTCGGCCAGTAAGGCACCGATGCCGAAATCGAGGACTTTGACCACACCTGCGGCATCCAGAGCGATGTTCGCTGGTTTTAACGCTCCATGGAATAGCCCCCGGCTGGAAGTATGACGCAGGGCACTGGCGATCTGTAACCCGATTCGAGCTGCTTCTGCCGGGGGCAACGGCCCTTGGCGTTCGACGCGACTTTGCAGCGTTTCCCCTTTGACAAAAGGCCACACCAGATAATTTTGGCCGTTGGCTGTGCCGATGTCCAGAAAAGGCACTACCCCGGGATGAGGGGGGAGATCGGAAAAGGCTTTGACCTGACGCCGAGCAATTTTGATGTGCCAGACCGCCCGCGCCGGCAGCACCTTCAAAGCGTAATCTTGGCCGTCCGCTCGACCCCGAGCGCGATACACCACCCCCATGCTACCGACGCCTACCGATTCCAAGAGCAGATACGGTCCCAAAACCAGCTTCTTGGCGTCGCCTTCCAACGCGCGTTCGGCTTGAAATGGAGACAGTAGCCCTTCTTGAACGAGAGTTCCCGCTAAAGCCGAGGCATCGGCATAGGGATGATCAGCCATAAAGGCACGCAGACGTTCTTCACAGATGGCCGAGTCCAGCACCCGACTGCGGATCAGTTCCGAGGCCAGCCATTGAGGCGTCCCCACCTCTGTAGGAGTGTTCATAGCATCATCCCTTCGAGACAAACTCCAGAAACTCGCGAAATCCTCCGTAGAGGGGGAGCAGAACCGGACAGTCCGGCGCAAGCGGAGAAGTTGAAGGAAGCGATGTCATAGTTTGGGCACAATTCATCATGCGAATCGGGGCGGGCGATTCGTGCGACAGAGATTATCAGTCGGTCGGTGCCACCTATGTTTCCAGTGTAATCATCGGGGAAGGAAAATGCCAAGTTATTTAACACCCCAGAAACCAGAAATGTTCCCCAAAGTTCGCGTCGGTCTTTAATCCTAAGGCAGAATTTTTGCTGGAGCCGTAACTTGGGAAATGGGCTGCATCGGGGACGGCCATTCCAACAACATGCGGGCGAGTGGTCTCACCGTCGAGGCACAGGAGGAATGGGATACTTCGATAGCGGGGAAGGCATTCGACATCCGCCGTTCCGACGCCGGTGCGGTTTCAAGGTATAGAAAAGGGGAAGCGTGAGCAAGGGAATTTGTTCACTTGACAACGGCGAATCTGTGACCAAGGATAGTAGAGAACTATTAGCCAACTGATCCTGGCAAGATTATGTCGAAGTCGCACCTAGACAGCTTGCATCTCGAATCTTCTCCGCGCCGGGAAGCATTCCGCCGAGTTCGCGAAGCAATTCAGGCCGCGTGCGGCCAAGCAACGCTCCACGGCCAATTGCAGGACCTGTTGCGGACTTTGGAAGGCGAAGCAACTCCCACTTTGCCCCCGGGAATGGTCCCCGATCGTCCCCATCCGCCTCACTGCTGGTTGATGGATCGCCACAAGGTCCATCTTCTGAAAATTGGCATTAACACGGTAGGACGATTGCCGGACAACGATGTGGTGATCGAAGACCCGATTGTTTCTCGGCGTCACTGCGTCATCGTGATCCATTCTGATGTGCATTGCGAATTGCATGACATCGCGTCGAAGAATGGCACCTTGCTGAATGGCCAGCGATTAACGGGACCGACCCGAATCTACAACGGCGACGAGATCATTCTGTGTGAACGCTGTCTCACTTTCATGATTGCCAGCGTCCCTCGGCAAACCCACCCGTTCATGAGACCAACCACGAACCTTCCAGTCTGAAAACTTTGCCGGGCGAGGGGTGATCGTCCCAGGGGCGAGAGCCGGAAATATTTTCTTGCACGAGAATATCTACAACAGCCCCGACATCGGTTCCTCGATGTTGGCTCGCACGAAAGAATTTCGATCGAATTCCAACGTCATAAGCCGGGCTAATCACCTGAAGTAAAAAATGCTGCCGTTGCCTCGCCATGAGGGCATAGGAGCGAGGCAACGGCGGAGGAGTGAATAAGTATCGACGCATCAGAGGATCTTGGCTACTTCAAAGTGCATACCATCCAAACGAGAGAAGTGCCCGCCCCAGTAAAAGCCCCACTTATTGGCGATAGGAACCAATTCGCGGACACTGCCGGGTTGACCGACTAAAGCAGGGACTTTACCCAGGCCGTTTTGCGGCACATTGATGTCGAACGCCGATCCGAACGCGTGATTGCTCAGGGTTCTGGTGCTTCCCCGCACGAATCGCGGAACATAGGAACCGGCATAACTCAGCACCAGATGGAGCAACCCCTCTTTCTTCCACTCCTCCCACATTCCTTGCAGTTGATGGACGGCCAAGCGATGGAACGCGACACGCTTTTGTCCGACGTTGGGTCCCATATCGATGGAAACCGTCACAATGTTTCT
>CALEEC010000337.1 GCA_937949245.1 uncultured Gemmataceae bacterium
ATCCATCGCACACCGAGCGTGAGCCGGTGTGGTTCCCCGGGAGTTTGGGTTTGGTGCCAACGTACAGCGTGGCGATGCCAAGGGTCATGGGCACTTGTTGGAGATCGGTTAACCCATGCTGCCGGAGGCGATCCAGCAATGCTTGGCCATCGGGGAACTGCATCACACTGGCGGGCAAGTAGCGGTAGGCATTGTTCTTGCTACGCGAAAACCATTGACCGATCAACGGAAGCAAGAATTGGAAATAGTAGCGGTACAATCGGCCAAACAGCCAATGGCGTGGCTTGGAAAATTCGAGAATGGCGACTCGGCCGCCGGGTTGCACGACACGGACCATCTCGGCCAATCCGCGATCGGTGTTAGTGACATTGCGCAGACCAAAGGCGACGGTGACGAGTTGGAAGTGATTGTCGGGGAAGGGCAGTTGCTGGGTGTCGGCTTCGATGAAGCGGATGCGTTGTTGGGCGTGACGGAGTTGGGCTTTCTGCTGGGCGCGGACGAGCATTTCGGGGCAGAAATCGGAGCCGATGATCGGTAAACGCTGCTGGTTGGCTTCGTCAAGAGCAAAGGCGAGGTCGCCTGTCCCGGTGCAGACATCGAGAATCGGACCATCGCCGACCGGTGCGAGCAACTGTGCGGTTTTGCGTCGCCAGCGTTTGTCGATGTTCAGGCTCAGCAGGTGATTGAGCCGATCGTACCATGGTGCGATTTCGCCGAACATCCGGCGAATGCGTTCCTCTTGTTTGTCGAGCAGTTGGCCAGCCACGATGAATCCCCGCAGACAGTCTCATGGTTGCTTCTCAGCGATCAGTATAAAAGAAAAACCGCCGAAGCCTTCGGCAGAGCAACGCGGCAACTTTGATGAGAATTGTCTGTGGCCGGCAAATAGGGGAAAGTCGCGGAATTGCTGATGATGCCATTGCCGAATCTAGCACGATCTTTTCTGTCCGCAACTCCGACAGAGATTGCATACACCAAATGAGCGGTGGACTGCCCCGAAAATCGAAGACAGTTTCCGCGGTTCCCATGTCACGCGTCCAAAGACGTCGTGATATACTTGGCAGGAAGAACGAAGAGTATTGGCGTCGCGGTGGATGTGATGCCAATGTGGTATTGTGGATCAGAATTTTCCTACCAACCGTGCCGCGGAGCGTCGGTTGTCCTGCTTCGGACGACTAGCGCTATAAGGAATCTCGCCATGACGTTATCCCGGTGGAACGAATTACTCCAGCGCCGGTTGTGGCCGAAACGCTCCAATCGGCAACGCCAACAGTTGCATGTGACTGACCTCGAAGAACGAGCCGTGCCGGCGGTCTTCGTGGTGAAGAGCATCTTGGACAGTATTGGCTCCCCCGACGGTCTGACGTTGCGGGAAGCGATTGAATTGGCGAACGCCACGCCGGGTACGGATCGGATCATCTTCGACATACCGCGAGAATCGTCGCTGGCTCTGGACCCTTCCGATCCGCAAGCACGCTACTACTCGATTCGACTGCTGAGCTTTTTGCCGGCACTCACCGATCCAGCAGGGGTGGTTATCGATGGCACCACTCAACCGGGGTGGGCGGATCTCCAGCAACCGGGAGAAACCACGCGACCGATTATTGAGATTACTCCAGCTCCGGTGTTTGATGCGTTTTCCATTGATCGACCTGACCACCCAGCGGGATTGTATCTCGAGGCGGGGAATAGTGTCATTCGAGGGTTGGTGATCAACAACTTCAACTTTGACAAGGCTCGAGGTGCAATAGTCACGGACGGCACCAATACTGAAGAAGTTTACTCCCGCGGTGGCTCGGGCATTCACATTGCTGCTGGCGCGCACAACAACATCATCGTCGGCAACTACATCGGTACTGATGTCACAGGGATGAAGGCTCGGCCTAATGCTTTCGGCATCGTGATTGATGGCTCGAAGAATAACGTTATTGGCGGTACGCATGATCTGAACAATAATCCGCTTGTCGATCCATTTACTTCGAAAAACTTCATAGATCTCACGGTGGAAAGTGCCCGGAATGTGATTTCGGGATCACCACCCGACATTAACGATCCCGGGGCAGGGAAAGCCATCGGCCCCGGGATCCGCATTCAGGGCGATAACGCACACAATAATTTGATCCAAGGCAACTACATTGGCACCGACCGCACGGGCAAATCGCCTGTGGGAAATGTCAATGGCATCGAAATTTTCAATGGTGCAAAATACAATTTCATCGGCGGTGTCAATCCCGGCCAAGGGAATTTGATTCGTTTCAATCAAATCGATGGTGTTCGCATCGGGCCTAGTCCTTACCCGATTTCCAAGGTTGGTGGTGCCTTCTATTGGTTCGACTATTTCACCAAAACTGCTGTTCCTGGGGTTTTATTACCCTTAAACATCATCGGTTCATCCATTAACACGAAATTTTCCCAAGCTGCTAACAGCCTTAACCCAGGAAAGTTTCCTTTTGGAGTTCAGATCCTCGGCAACAGCATTTACGAAAATGGTGCTGATGAGAATAATGGCGAAATAGCTATTAGTTTGCTTCAAGGTAAATTTGGTGCTGGTGACGATGGTCTGGGCCGGACCACGATCAATTGGCCCTTGGGATTTCACCCGAATGCTCCGGGGACTCTGAAAGCAGTTGCCAACAACGGCCAGAATTATCCCGTGATGCAAGTAGCGCATTCGTCAATCGATCGCACGGTCTTTTCCATCGGTATTCATGCTGGGCCGAATCGTGTCTATCGGGTGGAAATTTACACCTCAGATCTACCTATCTTCAATCGTAACCCGTTCGATCTGCAAAAGTATGTGGCTTCGGTGAATATCACCACGGATTCGGATGGCCGGGGATCGACAACGTTCACTTACTTTCCGCCCCCTGGCGAGCAACCCCTCGCCGCTGGCACCCCTGTGGTTATGACGGCTACCGACCTCACCATCGGTGGGAACGGTACATCGACCACCTCGTTCCCGCAATTTGTCACCTTGTCCACCGGGCAGTTGCAGGGCAAGGTGTACAACGACCTGAATGGCAACGGCAAGCTCGATCCGGGGGAACCAGGACTCGGTGGGGTGACGGTGCAACTGCTCATCGACGGCAAGGCACCTCCTGCCGCGACGGTGACAACGGCACCCGATGGTTCGTACTCGTTCACCAACTTGCCCAACGGCACGCACAATGTCACGATCATCCCCTTGCCGGGCTTTGTGCAAACGGGACCAACGGTGGCCACGGGCACG
>CALEEC010000338.1 GCA_937949245.1 uncultured Gemmataceae bacterium
TTTCGCTCTCTGTCGGGAAATCTTGCAGATCGCACGGAGACTGGCAATTTCGTCTTCACTTATGGTAGGTCCTGACGGGAGTTGGTCGGAACTTTCGGGAGATCGAAGGAAGATGCCAGCCATGCCACGCGGTGACGCTCGGGGAAAAACCCGAGCAAAAGCGGAGTTGCCCGCGAAATGTTGCCCGGTGTGTCAGCGTTGGTTCCACTGGCGGAAAAAATGGGCACGCGATTGGGACAACGTCCGTTATTGTTCCGAACGCTGTCGCCGGCAGGGGCTAGCTTCCTCAAAGCCGACCTAGCCTAAAGATCCTTCATAGCCGACCCTGCCACGGCCCATTTCTTCCCAAGCCGACCCAATGTTGGCATCGGAGGCGAACGACTCGATTCGACGCCCCTGTGAGCAAACGCCGTCCGCCCCAGAAATCAATCCCGCAACAACTTTTCCGGGGGCGTGTAATAGATGAACAAACGCCGAAAGGCAAAGCGAGCCAACGGGTAACCGATGAAGACGGTGCCCAAGATGATGTAGAGCGTGAACATTCCCGGCTTGATGATCCATTTGTCTTTGCCGTTCTCCTCGCCATCGTGCAAGAAACTGCCTTTCAGCCAGATGTGCATTTTTTGGATGCACAAAATATCGAGGACCAGGAAGCCGATGAGCACTAAGACACAACCGATGGCCGGGGCGAGGTGAATGATGTAGTCTTGGACTGTGTGTTCGATCACCTTCTTGGTAGCGACTTTGGTGCGAGTCCGCGTGTTGTAGCCGCAGTGCAGGCAGATGACCTGGTCCTCGCTTTGCATTTCTTGAGCGCAGCGGGGGCAGCGCGGGGTGAGCTTTTGTTCGGCCAGGGCGTAAGCGACTCGGCTGTTGGCGTCATCGTCATCGGCGGGGTTGGCCGGTGGGTCGTCGGCTACGGGGATGGTCGCGGCAGCTGCAGCAGGCTTGGGCTTGGGCGGCTCGGCTGCAGGAGCTTTGGCCGGTAGCTTGATTGTTAGAATGGCTTGGCAATTAGAGCAACGAATTTTTTTGCCAGCCATCTCAGAGGTGATTTTGATTTTGGCTTTGCATTCGGGACAAGTGATTATCATCGAGGTGCTCATACCGGTGCCTCAAAAGATCGCGCTGCGTCGGTTGGGTTCGCCTTCGCGGTGTTGTTCTCTAAGATAGAACCAGAGTTCCATTGCATGCAAGCAGGAACGCTATAAGTCTTGGGGAATCGTTACCTTGACTGAGTCTTTATCTACCGGGAAAAGGGAATCGACGTGGGTCGAACCGCCGCGGGTGCTGGTTCACATGGCCACCTACAATGAACGCGACAACCTCCGCAAACTGGTGGAGGAGATTCACACCTACGTTCCCTTCGCCGACATTCTAATCATTGATGATAATTCTCCCGATGGCACTGGCGAATTAGCCGATGAATTGGCCAAGCAGGATCGACGCATTCACGTCATTCATCGCCGCGGGAAACTCGGCTTGGGCACCGCGATTCTCACTGGCATGCGTTTCGCTATTGAGCAGCACTACGACTTGATGGTGAATCTCGATGCAGACTTTAGTCATCCGCCGCGTTACTTGCCGGCCTTGTTGCAAGGGATGGAAAAAAACGATGTCATGATCGGTTCTCGCTACATTCCCGGCGGCGGCACGCAAAATTGGCCGTGGTCGCGGTTGCTGATTAGTCAAGCGATCAACCTGTTGGTACGGGTACTGCTACGGATTCCGGCCCGCGATGCTAGCGGCGGCTATCGCTGTTATCGCGTCAGCAAATTACGCGAAGCACACTTGGAGGAAATGCTGTCGCACGGCTACTCATTCCAACAGGAGGTGCTGTTTCGCTGTTATCGCATTGGTTGCAAGATTGGCGAAACGCCGATCGTGTTCGAGAATCGGCGTGCCGGCGCATCGAAAGTCAATCTCCGCGAAGCGATCCGCTCGTTGAGCATGTTGGTCTGGCTCGGCGTAAGTTCGACGCTGGGATTGGATGAGCCGCGGAAGAAGCCGGCGAAGCGCTAACGCGCCCGCTTGCCTCACGCGCCGACGCGCCACGATGCATCCTCTGACCCGCCCCCCTACCTTACTCGCCCGAAGCGTATTTGCCTTTTTCGGGATGCTTCGGGTTACGGCGTGCCTCACGTCTGGGAAGCCCGCAGTGATTCCTCCTGGACGATACAAGGCGATGCCCCGCTCAGCCAGGGGGGCATTGCCACAATCTGGCAGCCGACTAGAGGAAGATCAGCAACCGGCTGGGGCGGAAATCAAGCAGTTGGCTGAGGCGGAGATCCAGCGGTCGGCTTGGGCGGAGAAGAACGGCCTGCCGACATGCTGGACAACTGCAACACGATCACGAACAACAATGCGACAATGGCAACCAGCATACCGAAATCGCGGTTGCTCAACTCGACTTTGGTGACCGTGGGAGCAGCAACGTAGGCGGCAGCGCCTTCCGATGCGTCGTTGGTTTTCGGCTCGACTTTCGCTTCTTTGGTAGCATCTTTCCCGGTTTTCGGCTCGGCTTTTGGTTCTTGGCTCCAGGCACCGATTCCGAAGCTCAGCAACAGCAGGCAAGCAACTAAGATGCGCATGATACGGCTCTCCAGATACGCTCTCGGGTTTGGGATGGGTTTGCCCCCGCTCCGTCTGTGGAGCGGGGCGATACGGCTACTTGACTGATGATGTTCTGTCAGAAGCCCATCATATTCGCAAACGGGTCAGGATGGCGATAAAAATTTTAAGAATTCAGCCCGATTTCCGCGTGGGAGCCAGAATCGCGGTCGTCGTTCGCTTGGGGCGAAAATTTCAGGATGCAGCCGGATTTTGGCGTGGGCACAGCATGAAAAACGCGGTCGTCATTCGCTTGGGGGGAACACTTAGGGATTCAGTCCGACTTCCAATTCGGGGTTGACGCACGAGGTCATTTTGCGGCCCTGCAGCCCGGCGATCAGGTTCTCGGCACAAATGCGAGCCATGGCGTCGCGGGTCTGTTGCGTGGCGCTGGCAATGTGCGGAGTGATCACCAAGTTCGGCAGGGTAAACAACGGATCGCTGGGGAGAAGGGGTTCGGGGGCGGTCACATCGATGCCGGCCGCGAAGATGATGCCGTTTTTCAACGCTTCGTAAAGGGCCTGCTGATCGACATGGCCACCGCGTGCGGTGTTGACGAAGACCGCGGTTCGTTTCATTTGGCGAAATTGCTGGGCACCGAACATTTTCTGCGTCGTTTCGTTGAGGCTAGCATGCAGGGAGACAAAATCGCTTTGGGCCAACAATTCGTCCAGCGGCACCCGTTGGGCTCCGAGTTCGCGTTCGGCCAGTACGTTGGGTCGCGGACTGGTGTAAAGCACCTTCATATCCCAACCGCGATGCAGTCGACGTGCCGTGGCGTAGCCGATGCGTCCCATGCCGA
>CALEEC010000339.1 GCA_937949245.1 uncultured Gemmataceae bacterium
CGAAGCGACGCCCCAGCCGGACCTTCCGCCAGTCCCGGTCAGCAAAACGACCCGGTTGCTCCGCTTTGCCGGTCGTGCGTGCCGTAGTATCGTCACGGGGGAAATTCTGTCACTATGCCGCTGGATCGCGCGTATACAACGCTTCCGGGAGAAAGCGATTCACCTCCGTTTGAAAATCGAACAGAAACTGTTGGCTCGCCGACATCGCCCCCGCTCGCCGTATGCCGGCTATGTGGCCCACTCGGCCTTGACCGATCGCGATGTAGAACTGCGTCGCCGATTGGCCGCCTCGTTCGCGTATCGGCCGACCATTAGCATTTTGATGCCGGTGTACAACGTCGATCCGGTGTGGCTGACCAAAGCCATCGACTCGGTGCGAGCGCAGATTTACGATCGTTGGGAACTGTGTCTGGCCGACGATGCTTCGACCCGCAATGACCTACGTGCATTGCTCGATCGCGGTTTTGACGATCCGCGGATCAAATTGGTCCGCCGAAAAGAAAACGGCCACATCTGCCACGCCACCAACAGCGCCGCGGAGTTGGCCACCGGCGAATTCATCGCGTTGATGGACAATGACGACGTTCTGGCCTGCGACGCTTTATGGGAAGTGGTGCGGCTATTGCAACAGCATCCCGACGCAGATCTGATCTACTCCGACGAAGACAAAATCGACGAAACCGACGTGCGCTTTGATCCACAATTCAAACCCGACTGGTCGCCGGAACTGCTGCTCAGCTACAACTACATCAATCATTTTACCTGCATTCGTCGCAGTGTATTCGAGGCGGCCGGTCGATTCCGCCCAGGCTACGAAGGTTCGCAAGATCACGATCTGTTGCTGCGTGTGGTCGATCGTACGGATCGCATCCATCACCTGCCGCGGATTTTGTACCATTGGCGAGCGTTGGCCAGTTCGACCGCCAAAGCGGCCGAAGTCAAGCCGATCGTCCACACTTCGGGGCGAAAAGCGCGTCTCGATTGGTTGACCCGCCATCAGATCCAGGCCACGCCTTATGTTCCGCCGGTGGCGCAACGTTTGAAACTGCCGATCGATCAGTTCGATTTCCCCGATGATGGCCCCTCGGTAGGAATCGTCCTGCTCGTCGAGTCGGCTTCGCAACGGTTGTTGGATTGCCTAGAAGCGTTGCATGGCAAAACAAGCTATCGCAATTTCCGCATTGTGGTCGGTTGGGATCGTGGCACCGAGGAAGCATGCCGATACGCGGTTCGCGACTTCGCCCAGCGGCGCGGCTTGCTCGTCGAATGTGTCGTGGTCACTGCGGAAGGCCAAGCCAACCTGGCCGAACGCTTGAACCACTTGGCCCGGACGCTTACAACGGATCTGATCCTGTTTCTCGATCCTGCACTGAAACCAACGGAGCCGAAATGGCTGTCGCGTTTGGTCGGCTATCTGAGTTTGCCGGGCGTCGGGGTGACCGGCGGGCGTATCCTCGACCATGCGAATCGGCTGGTGCATGCCGGGGTGCTGCTGGGCATGCGTGACGGCATTGCGCCGGCTCATGCATTTTATGGTTGGCCTGCCGACGAAGTGTCGTATTATTTCCTCGCCGAAGTCGCACGCACCGTCAGTGCCGTCAGCGGTGCTTGCCTGCTGACAACTCGAGAGCTATTTGATCGGCTGCACGGTTTCGACGCGTCTGCGTTCGGCGAGACGTTGTTCGATGTCGATTTTTGCCTGCGTGCTAGTCAGCAGCAGCGACGCAGTGTGTACGTTGCGGGGGCGGAACTACGTCAGGAAACGCCAAGCCGCGACCGCAACGACCTACCGACCGAACTGCGTACCTGGCATGCCCGCTATGGGCGGTGCCGCGATCGCTATTACAATCCGAATTTGTCCGACCGCTTCAGTTTTCGGCCGAATTGCGATGCGTTCGATGATCTGCTGCCACTGACGGCCGTGCCGCCCATCCGTACCTTGGTGGTATCGCACAATCTCCAGCATGCCGAAGGTGCGCCGCGTTATCTGTTCGAGATCGTCGAAGGTCTGTTGCGTCGAGGCCGGGTGCAAGCGACGCTTTTTTCGCCGATCCCCGGCCCAGGCGAAGCGGTCTGCCGACAAATGGGACTACCGGTGCGCATCGGCCATTGGAGCGAAAATAGCCGACTGGTCGATGGGCAATGGTCACCGATCGAATATGCCCGGGTGCTGGAGAAATCGCGGCAGTTGCTACGGCAAGAGCGGTCCGAGGTGGTGATCGTCAACACGCTGTGTTGTTTCCCAATTATCGAAGCGGCCGCTCGCGAAGGTATTCCGTCGTTGTGGATCATCCACGAAAGCTACTCATCGACCCATTTGGCCCGCTTGTTCAGTCCGTATGGCAAAGCCCGTTGTGAGGCGGCTTTTGCCTTGGCATCGCGGGTGATTCCGGCATCGCACGACACTGCCCAGTTGTTCGCCCATCTGAACACTCGCGGCAACTTCCGGGTGCTGCACAATGGGATCGATGCTTCCGATTTCGATGCCTACATGCATGCCGTATCGAAGGAGCAAGCCGCGGCTCTGATCCCGGCTTCGGGAGGTCGCAAACGGATCGTCGCGGTGGGCACCGTCTGCGAACGCAAGGGCCAACACACGCTCATCGAAGCCGCCGCTCGCTTGAAACATCACCGCGACGATTTCTGCATCTATCTGGTCGGTGTCCGCGATCATATTCCTTACGCCAACTACGTCCGTCATCTGGTACACGCCCACGGTTTGCAAGCGAACGTGCATTTGATCACCGAAACCAACGATGTTCGCCCCTTTTTGCGAGCCGCCGACATCTTTGCTTGCACCTCCTACATGGAAACTTTCAGCCGGGCTGTGCTGGAAGCGGAAGCCTTCGGCTTGCCGTTCGTCACCACCTCCTGCTGCGGGTTGAACGAACAAGTCTGGTGGGGCGTCAATGCGCTGCATTACGACATGGGCAATGCCGATGACTTGGCCAATCAACTCGATCGTTTGCTGTCGGACGACGGACTGTTGCAGCGACTGGCGGTTCAATCCCGCGCCGGCTTCGAGGTGCATCTGAGCTACGAAGAAATGCTCGACCGCTATGAAACCTTGCTGCTCCAAGCAGTTCGGCCATATCGCCGAGCGATCCCGCTACCAGCGGTCATTCCGAACCCGACGGTAAACCTCTCTACTTTCCGCACAGCCGCCTGAACCGATTGTCGCAACGCCGCTGGAACCGTTTTGTCGCAACGCCGTTTTTTGAACCGATTGTCGCAACGCCGCTGCAACTGCTGCCGACCGACCTTTTGACCCTCGAATTTGTCTCGAAGGTGGAACCGATGACGCCAACGCTTGTATCGTGGAATCCGGGGGGGATGCTACGCTCGTCGCTTCGGCAAATACGTCGGATCGTGCGGGACGCTTGGCGTGGCGAAACCCGAGACACTTACTTCGACATTGGCAATCGCGACGAATTGAACGAACTGCTCGTCGATTGCGGCGTACCGGGAACGACCCTCGATCCGCAGGTGGCCGACGAAAACCGTTTGGGGGCACTGCGTTGGCTGATCGGTCTGTTGCAGAGGTATCCGCGCTTACGTCGGCGTTTTCCGACGGCTTTCAGCGATGGTTCGGCCAGTGAGTTGTTCACATGGTTGCTTGCCGAAGGTGGTCCTCGCTTCCATCTGTCGGCCAAGGCGTTGGAGCATCTGCGAGCGTTGTTCGCGGCGGACCTGAGCCAACGCATTCGCCGCGTCTACGAACTGCGGCAAGACTTACGCCTGGCCTACCCGTTCGGCGTCACCCCCAAGCAACGCGGCCAGTACGCGCGTTGGCTGTTGACATTCGGTAAGGCGGACTTCGACTTGCGGCCCGAAGAGATCCTCTGGTGGTTGTTTGAAGCCGATGAAGACCCTTCCCGCGGATTGACGACGACCTATCTGCTCAATCCGCAGTGGCAGACCGATTGCCCGTTGGCGTTGACCATCTTTGGTTGGCAGCATTTCCTCGATTATCTGCGGACAAGGCATCGACTAGCTTCGCGCTGGGTGCGTTCGGCGAAGTTGCCGCAGCATTACTCAGCTAGCGATCAGGTGCGGTTGTTGGCGCAATCGTCGGCGGCACGACAACAGTCGTTCCCCCGTTCGGCCTGGGAAGCGGGGGACTTCTCGGCCATTTGCCGCTGGTTGACGGCCCAACGCGATCTGCCCCGTCCCTCGACGACGTTTCTTCGGCAATTGCACCACGAGTTGGCTAGCGGTCACGCTCAGCAACCGGGGGTGAACGTGATTGGCCACTACCGCTACGCTTCGGGATTGCAAGAAGCGGTCTTCGGCACGGTGCGTGCCTTGCAACGGGTCGGCTATCGCACCAGTCAACGCGATATTCCTGTGAATTTCCCTTGTGATTGGCGGGATCGCGAGCGGTATCAGGGCGTCGAACTGTTCGACGTTTCCATTGTCAACGCGGCGGCCAACACCTTTCTGGAGGAAAACCTCCCATTTGCCGGTTTACGCATTCGCCCCGATGTCTACCGCATCGCCATTTGGTACTGGGAACTGGAACAGGTGCCCAGCGAGTGGGTGCAACACGCCGAGTTGGTCGATGAAATTTGGGCACCGACGACCTTCATTGCCGAGGCGATGCGTCAGGCCATGCCCAAGCCGGTGTACGCGATGCTCCCCGGTGTCGAGTTACCGCCGGTACGCATGGTCAAAAAATCGCATTTTGGTTTGCGTGACGATGCTTTCCTGTTCCTGTTCCTGTTCGACATGGGAAGCGTCATGGCCCGAAAGAATCCGTTGGGGCTGATCGAGGCGTTTCGCCGGGCCTTTTCGCCCAAACAAGATGTGCAATTGGCCATCAAAGTATCGCGGGGCGACTCGAACCGTGCCAACAAAGCCCGACTACTCGAAGCGGCCCACCGCGCCGGCGTGACCGTGATCGACAAGGTACTCCCCCGCGAAGACTCGCTGTCACTGCTGGCCGTTGCCGATGCTTATGTATCGCTGCACCGCTCCGAAGGGCTGGGACTTACGCTGATCGAGTCGATGTTGCTGGGCACTCCCACGATCGCGACGGCCTACAGCGGCAACATCGATTTCATGACCACCAAGAACAGCTACTTGGTCGAATATCGCCGAACGCGGATCGTCGAGGACATTCCGCCCTATCCCCGTGGCGCGTTCTGGGCCGAGCCATCGCTAGATCACGCGGCCGAACTGATGCGTTATGTCGTCGATCATCCTGAAGAAACGCAACTAGTAGCCCAACGAGCCAAACGCGAACTGACCGAGTTATTTTCGATCGAAGCCGCCGGTCGACGCATGGCCGAACGCCTAGCCGAACTGCGACCGCAACTGCGCCTCCCTTAAACGCTGTCGCTATCGAACACCCGCGGACTAGCGTCCGCGGCTCTCCAAAAACGGGAGCCGACGACGCCGTCGTCGGGGGATTTTTCAGGTCGGGGGGCACTATAACTTCGCCCCAGGGGAAAAATTCGCACATATTCAAACCGCAAAATCGCCATAACCTCCACAACGAGATTTTTTGGCGAGGAAGCGGCCAGATCGAGTCTGTCCAATCGGGGAGGCGAAGTTTATATCAACCTTTCCACAACCTGTACGATGGACACCCAATGACGATGGCACCGATGATACCGTCCGCTGCTCCTGTGTCGGCTCCCGGTTGGTATTGGCACCCTACTCCCGGAGCCAAGCTGCTTCAGGATTCGGCTTTGCTGGCCCAAGCCGTCGTCGATCCGTTGCGTCCTCTGGTGGTGGTGCGAACTTCCGAAGGTGCTTGCGCCCTGGCGGAAGGCGGTGCGCTGCTAACCGAACCGGGGGCCGATGCCCTGCCGGTGCAAGCCTGGGTGCCCGCGCTTCCCCCGGAATCGCTCGGCGATGCCAACTTTCGCCGCGATTATGGCTTACGCTACGCCTACATGACCGGTGCGATGGCCAACGGCATCGCGTCGGTCGAACTGGTCCAAGCGATAAGCCGGGCCGGCATGTTGGGCATCTTCGGAGCCGCGGGACTGTCGCTAGAACGCATTGAGTCGGCCATCCATCGCTTGAAAGACCAACTGGGGAACCAACCGTTCGGCTTCAACCTCATCCATAGCCCCAACGAGCCGGAACATGAGTCGGCGACGGTGGCGTTGTATCTACGGCACCAGATTCGTTTGGTCGAGGCATCAGCGTATCTCGATCTGACCCTGCCGGTGGTCCGCTATCGTTTGGCCGGCATTCACCGCGATGCGACCGGCCAAGTGGTGACGCCTCATCGGCTCATCGCCAAGGTGTCTCGCGTGGAAGTGGCGAGTAAATTTTTGGCCCCGCCGCCGGAACGCTTGGTACGCGCCTTGGTCGAGGCCGGCGAACTGACGCCGCAACAGGCGCAATGGGCCGAGTCGATCCCCATGGCCGACGACCTGACTGCGGAAGCCGACTCCGGGGGGCACACCGACAATCGCCCTGCCATCACGCTACTGCCGACGATGCTGGCCTTACGCGATCGGATGCAGGAGAAATACCGCTTTGCTCGTCGGGTGCGTGTCGGAGCGGCCGGAGGGATTGCGACCCCAGCCGCTGTCGTCGCCGCGTTCAGTATGGGGGCCGGCTATGTGGTCACCGGTTCGATCAATCAAGCCTGTGTCGAATCGGGAAGTTCCGACCTAGTCCGCGAAATGTTGGCCCAAGCGGAGCAAGCCGACGTCATCATGGCCCCGGCCGCGGACATGTTCGAGATGGGGGTGAAAGTTCAGGTACTGAAACGCGGCACCATGTTTGCCATGCGAGCCGCCAAGCTCTACGAATTGTATCGAGCGTACCCCTCGCTGGAAGCGCTACCCCCGACGGAACGGCAAGCTTTGGAAAAGAATGTGTTTCGGGCACCGTTGGCCGACATCTGGAAACAGACCGTGGAATTTTTCCAACGCCGAGATCCCAGCCAATTGAAGCGAGCCGAGGCCGACCCGAAGCATCGCATGGCCCTGGTGTTTCGCTGGTATCTGGGGTTGTCGTCGCGTTGGGCGAATGCCGGCGAACCTTCACGCCAGCTCGACTACCAAATTTGGTGCGGTCCAGCCATGGGGGCGTTCAACGAATGGGCCAAAGGCACTTACTTAGAGACGCCACGACAGCGGACCGTGGTAGGTGTAGCGTTCAACTTGCTACGCGGCGCGGCGGTGCTGCTGCGGCAAAATCAACTGCGCTGGCAAGGAGTCACTGGCCGCGAGTGGTTCCCGCGTTGGCAGCCCGAACCGATGGCCGAGCCGAACGCATGCCCCTGATCAGAACCACGGTGGGTAAGACGGATGAGGCGCGCTGAACTGCTGAGGAACGACATCGATGAGTGATTCGCAAGCCCACGCTTTGGCCATCATCGGCATCGGCTGCCTCTTTCCCGGTGCGGAAGATCCGATCGGCTATTGGGCCAGCATCCGCGAAGGGGTCGATTGTATCGGTCCGGTGCCTACCGAAACCCACTGGAATCCCGATGATTACTTCGACCCCGACCCGAAAAAACCAGACATGACCTACGCCCGACGTGGAGGTTTTCTGCGTCCGGTCGCCTTCTCGCCGGTCGAGTTCGGCATTGCCCCCAATGACATCGAAGCGACCGACACCTCGCAACTGCTCGGCCTAGTCGTGGCCCGCGAGGCACTGTACGACGCCGGCTATACCCCCGATCGACCGTTCGATCGCAGTCGGGTGAGTGTCATTCTGGGGGTCACCGGCACGCTCGAACTCGTCGTCCCTTTGGGGGCACGCTTGGGGCATCCGAAATGGCGACGCGCTTTGAAGGAAGCCGGCGTCCCCACCGACGTTGCCCAAGAGGTCGTCGAACGCATTGCCGATAGTTACGTCTCTTGGCAAGAAAATTCCTTCCCGGGGTTGCTGGGCAACGTCGTCGCGGGACGTATTGCCAATCGGCTCGATCTGGGTGGCACCAATTGCGTTGTCGATGCGGCCTGTGCCAGTTCGCTCAGTGCCTTGCACCTGGCCAGCCTGGAATTGCTCAGTGGCCGAGCCGATGTCGTTGTGTCGGGGGGGGTAGACACGTTCAACGACATCTTCATGTACATGTGCTTCAGCAAAACCCCGGCTCTGTCCCCGACTGGAGATGCCAAACCCTTTGACAGCCAAGGCGATGGAACCATCCTGGGCGAAGGACTGGGCATCGTCGTCCTCAAACGCCTGGCTGACGCCCAACGCGATGGCGATCGCATCTACGCAGTCATCTGCGGGATCGGTTCCTCGAGCGACGGCAAAGGCAACGCCATCTACGCGCCGTCGGCCGCAGGACAGGTCCGAGCTTTACGTAACGCTTACGAACACAGCGGCGTTTCCCCCGCGACGATCGAGTTGGTCGAAGGGCACGGCACCGGCACCCGTGTCGGAGACGCCGTCGAAGCGACGGCTTTGACCGAGGTCTATCGCGCGGCCAGGTTTACGGGCACTTGGTGCGCTTTGGGATCGGTCAAATCGCAGATTGGCCACACCAAAGCGGCTGCCGGGGCGGCCGGACTCATTAAGGCCGCCTTGGCCCTGCATCACAAGGTGTTGCCTCCTACGATCAAAGTGCAACAACCGCTCGACGTTCTGAAGCCCGGTACCTCACCGTTCTACGTCAATACGCGGAAACGACCTTGGCTACCGCGGAAGGAACATCCGCGGCGGGCGGCCGTTTCGTCGTTCGGTTTCGGCGGCAGCAACTTTCACTGTGTGTTGGAAGAATATCGCTCGGAAAAAACTGCCCCCGATTGGGACGGCTCCATCGAAATCGTGGCTCTGTCCGGCGCATCGGCTTCCGAAGTTCGGCAAGCGCTCGATGCTCTGAATGCCGAGGCGTCCTGGAGCGACTGGCGTCGCGTGGCCCACCAGAGTCGCCATCACTTCCGCAGCGACGCACCGCACCGGTTGATCTTGGTGGTGCAACGCGACCGCAGCGACCGCGAGCAACTGCTGGCCCGAGCGCGGGCTTTGCTCGATGCATGGCAGGCGTCGACTACCACCATCGAGGGAATATGCTACGGCGTTGGCCCGGCGGCAGGCCGACTCGCGGCCTTGTTCCCCGGGCAAGGATCGCAACAAGTCGGCATGCTCCGCGATTTGGTCTGTCTGTTCCCCGAAGCGCTCGAGGCGTTGGCGTTGGCCAATCATGTCTGCGATCCGCTGCGGGAGGATCGGCCCGAACAGCGAGTCAGCGATTACATCTACCCGCCACCGCCGTTCTCGACGGAAGAGGCCGACGAACAAACACGCACGCTACGGGATACGCGAATCACCCAGCCGGCCCTCGCCGCAGTGAGCCTGGCCACGCTGCGAGTGCTGGACCGCTTCGGCCTGCGTTGGGAAGCGGCAGCCGGCCACAGCTTTGGCGAACTGACGGCTCTGCACGCGGCCGGGGTGTTCTCGGCCGAAGACTTGTTCCGCTTGGCCAAACTCCGCGGGGCGCGGATGGCCCAGCGTCCCCCCGGCAGCGATCCGGGAGCTATGCTCGCCGTCTTCGCCGGGGCCGAGGTCGTCGAACCGCTGGTGCGTGAACTGTCCTCGGAAGTGGTGCTGGCTAACTACAACTCCCCCGGCCAAACGGTCCTCTCTGGTCCCACGGCTGCGATCGACCAAGTGGCGCAGGTACTACGCGAACGCCAACTGCGCAGTACGAAACTGCCGGTCAGCGGAGCGTTCCATAGCCCCTTGGTCGCCGATGCCCAAGCCACTTTGGCCGATGCGTTGCGTCAGCTGTCTTGGGGGCCACCTCGCTTCCCCGTGTTTGCCAATACGACTGCTCAGGAATACCCCGTCGATGCCCCAGCGGCCAAGGATTTGCTTGCGGGGCAATTGGCCCAACCGGTGCGATTCGTCGATCAGATCGTCGCGATGATTCGGGCCGGGGTGCGGACCTTCGTCGAAGTCGGGCCGGGGACGGTGCTGACACGGTTTGTCGAAGCGATTGCCGCGGCCATTGCCGGGAACCTTGCCGAAGCCCCGACCGTGGAAGCGATCGCTATCGATGCCTCGGTCGGCAAACGCTCGGGAATCTATGATCTGGCCTGGAGTTTGGCCCGTTTAGCCGCCCGCGGACATGCCGTGCAACTGACCGCTTGGGAAGCCGATAATCCGCCCCGACCGCAGACCGCAGCGGCCAGCGGCCCCGGCAAACGCCACTTCACCATCCCGATCAGCGGGGCCAACGTGTTCCATCCTAAGCCCAGCCGACCGCGACGCACCCCCGCCCTTGCCCCTGGAGCTACCGCGACCACGAGAGCATCGATTGCCCATCCCATGCCTCCATCGGACGGGAAGGCTGCGGACGCTAATAGCACTGCAGCGGTTTCCCCGCAAGCATCCCCCGGCGTGACCGCGACCGCAACCACCACGGATAGGCTTTCATCGACACCGATTCCGCCCCAAACATCCTCGGAGCCAACGACGCCTATGAACGCCACTCCCCCGTCACCGCGTTCGTCCGATCCGACCGTGCTGACCCAGGCGCTGAGTGTGACGCAACAAAGCCTCGCGGCGTTCCAGAAATTGCACGAGCAGACCGCCGCGTTGCATCGGCAGTTTTTGGAAAATCAAGCCGCGGCCCAACGGACGCTGCAAACCTTGGTCGAACAACAGCATGCTTTGTTGACCGGCCAACCGCTTCCGCCGTTGTCTTCGTCCGTCGCTGCGTCTCCGTCTGCGTCGCCGTCGCCGTCGCCGTCGCGAATCGCACCACAGCCTGGGACGATGCCGACACCGGCAATGCCTACTGCGGGAATACCGATGCCTTCCGCCGGTCCCACGGTCCCGGCTTCCGTCGTACCGGCGAATCCCGCATCCCCTTGGGGGGCATCGGGGGAAGGACCGAAAGCAGCCGGCGTGGTGCCGTCGGTGTTAGCTTCCGCATCGGAGGTTCCGAAAACAGCGAGGGGGACTTCATCGTTGTCGGCTTCGGCGGTGCCGACACTTTCGTCCTCCGCCGAGACGCTCGCGGCTCAGACTACGCCGGTGCCCACTACTGCTTCGGTTCCTGCGAGTGTGTCGATTCCCGCGAGCAGTCGGCAAAACCAAGCCGCGGCGGTGCTGATGGCCGTCGTTTCCGAGAAGACCGGCTACCCGGCGGAGATGCTCGAAGCCGACATGAGCTTGGATGCCGACCTGGGGATCGATTCGATCAAACGGGTCGAGATCTTCTCCGCTCTGCAAGAACGCCTCCCCGACGCGCCGGCGGTCAAGCCGGAACACCTCGGCACCTTGCAAACGCTTCGCGATGTCATCGACTTCCTCAACGCGGGCCGGCCCAAACGGTCGGTCGAGCCGAAGCATGTCGCGGAAGTGCCTCCCGCGTTCGCAGCGATGGCTACCCCCCTTCCCGAGACGCTGGTGCAACCGGTAGTTGCTGAACCGGCACCGACCACGACGCCAATGGCAAGTCAGAACGGAGCCGCGGTCCCGGCGGCAGCCGGGGCATCGCAGTTGCAGCGGTACGCGGTTCGTGCCCAGGAGTTGGCGTCTTCGGGCCGATCGATCTTTGCTTTGCCCAGCGGTTGCGATATATGGATCGTCGCTTCGGACCCGGATTTGTCGGGCGAATTGCTGGGCGATGTGTCCGAACAACTTAGCGCTCGGGGGTATCGGCCGCGGGTGATGGGTTGGCAGCAGTTGCCGAGTCGGCGTCGCGCCGCTGCGTTGGGCGGATTGATTCTGGTCGCGCCGCAGGCTCCGATCGTGCCGGGCTTGTTGTTGCAAGCCTTCCGCTGGTTGAAGTGGACCGGCTTGGAACTTCGGCAAACCGGCCGCGAAGCCAAAGCGTTGTTGGCCACGGTAACCCGCTTCGACGGTTGCTTCGGCCTGGAGACGCTCGACGAACGCCTCGATGCCACGGCCGGCGGACTGGCCGGATTGCTCAAAACTGCTGCTCGGGAATGGACCGAGATTCGCTGCAAAGCCATCGACCTCGATGCGCGGTGTGGGAACGTCGCGGCATTGGCCAAAGGATTGGTCGAAGAGTTGTTTCTGGAAGGTCCGATCGAAGTCGGCATCCGCGAATCGAGTCGCTGCACCTTGGCTTTGGAACCGACGGCTTTGCCGATCGCTTCGGCCCCGCTGTTGACCAGTGAAGACGTGGTCCTCGTCAGCGGTGGTGCCCGGGGGGTGACCGCAGAGGCGGCTTTGGCTTTGGCCCAAGCGGGGAAGCCGACGTTGGTACTCTTGGGCCGCACGCCGATGCCTGCGGAAGAACCGGAGTGGTTGGCTCCGCTGACCGACGAAAACGAGATCAAACGCGCCATCGTGAACCATAGCAACGGCAACGTCACTCCGAAAGTGGTCAACGACCGTTATCGCCGGGTGATGTCGGAACGCGAACTTCGGTACAATCTAGCTCGGTTGCAAGCAACCGGGGCAACCGTCGAATATCACAGCGTCGATGTGCAGAACCGCGAAGCCGTCTGTACCCTGTTGACCGACCTACGCCAACGGCACGGCAAGATTACTGCCTTGGTGCATGGTGCTGGCGTGTTGGCCGATCGCAAGATCGACGATCTGACCGAAGAGCAATTTCAGTTGGTCCTGGGAACGAAATTGTTCGGGCTACAGAATCTGCTGGCCGAGTTGACGCCGGATTCGCTCAAGGCGTTGGTGCTGTTCTCCTCGACCACAGCGCGGTTGGGACGTATCGGTCAAGTGGCCTACGCCGCGGCCAACGAAGCACTCAACAAGATCGCGCAACAACAACGTCGGGTTCGGCCGACGACCCGCGTGTTGTCGGTCAACTGGGGACCATGGGAAGGAGGGATGGTAACCCCGAGTTTGGCACGTTTGTTTGCCGCCGAGGGGGTGGGGTTGATTCCTCTGTCCGAGGGTGGGCAATTCCTGGTCCACGAGTTGAACCATCCGGACCGGCAAGTCGAAGTCGTCGTGCTGGGCACCAAGAAGCCAGTCGAGTCTGAACCGTCCAGCGGCGAAGTCAAGTCGGCCAGTTCGGCGATCAATCCCGAGTTATCGTTGGCCTTTGAACGCGACATCGACTTGGATTCGCACCCGATCTTGCGTTCGCATGTGCTGGACGGCCGCGCGGTACTACCAATGGCACTGCATCTGGAGTGGCTGGCCCATGCAGCCCTGCACGAGAACCCCGGCTTGGTCTTCCAAGCCTTCGCGGATCTGCGGGTGTTTCATGGCGTGACCATCGACGAAGGGCGATCGACGACCGTGCGCGCCTACGCCGGCAAATCGGTGCGGGATAGTGGCTTTTACCGCGTTCCGGTCGAACTGCGCGGCCAACGCAGCGATGGCCGAGAGGTGCTGCATTCGCGTGCGGAAATCGTCTTGGGCAACCGGGTGTTGCTGCTGGAGTCGGACTTGCTCGAACCGCCGCCCCTTCAGTCGTACCCGCATCCCCATGAGGACATCTACCGCTATTTCCTGTTCCACGGAGCCGACCTGCAAGGCATCGTCCAAGTGGAAGGGGTGAGCGAAACGGGAATCGTCGCCCTGGTACGCACCGCTCCCCCCCCGGCTCGTTGGCTGGAACAGCCGTTGCGCAGTCATTGGCTGGCCGATCCGCTGGCTCTCGACTCGGCGTTCCAAGCGATGATCTTGTGGAGCTTTGCCCAGCATGGTGCCGGTTCGTTGCCGGTGTACGTCGGCGGGTACAAGCAATTCCGCCGTAGCTTTCCTCCAGGGGAAGTCCGCGTTGTGGCTCGGATCACCGCGGACAATGGCACCGTAGCCCGTGCCGACCTCGATTTCCTCGACCTGTCCGGCACACCGATTGCTCGCATGAAACAGTACGAATGCGTGATCGATCCGAAACTGAATCAGACTTTCCGACGCAACCACCTCGGCCCACCGGTGAAAGTCGGATAAGTTGCGTGGGACGACCTTGCCGATGGGACCGATGACACAGAATGGCCAGAATCGCCCAGGCGGATTATCCTGACGATCCGCCCGCCTGGGAAAGTCGGATGAAGAAATGGACCATCCCTCCCCTGACTTAGGTGCCCCGAACGAACCGTGAGAGCGGCCCCTGCCCCGTATCGTGAAAGTCGGATGAGGAAACGGACAAATCCGCCGCGAATCGGTAAAACGTCTCGACCCGAGCGTACCGCCTTCGTTGGCTCTAGATTGAGTGAATTATGGACGCGAAATCGACCGCCCCGCAGGTGTTATCGCGGATCAGCCAAAAACGGATCGACCCCCCAGCGGTGCATTCGGGCATGCCGGTGACGGAGTTGATCGAGCAGGTGTTTTTGTCGTACAACGCCGGCCGACTCCGGGAAGCGTGCCGGCTCTACAACGAAAAAATGCTGGCCGACGATGCCACCGTCGGCTTGGCCCTCAGTGGCGCGTTGACCCCCGCAGGGCTGGGCATCTCCTGCTTGGTGCCGCTGATCGAAGCCGGTTTCATCGATTGGATCGTCTCCACCGGGGCCAACCTCTACCACGATACACATTACGCCCTGGGCATGGATCTGTTCCAAGCTCGCCCCGGGATGAACGACTTGGAACTCCGCGAACACGCGATCATCCGCATTTACGACATCGTTTTTGAATACGAAAATTTGCTCAACACCGATCGGTTCTATCGCACGCTGTGCCGGTCGGAGGCGTTTCAACAAACCTTCGGCACTGCAGAGTTCCACTACTTGGCGGGGAAATACTTGGCGGCCCGCGAAGAGGAAACCGGTCGCAAAGGCAAGTGCCTGTTGGCTGCCGCGTATCGTGCCGGCGTGCCGGTGTTCACGTCGAGTCCGGGGGACAGTTCGATCGGCATGAATTTGGCCGCCTTGCAGTTGGAAGGCAGTCAATTGCGCATCGATCCGCTGCGGGATGTGAATCAGACGGCAGCGATTGTCTTCGATGCTAAGCAGTCGGGCAAAAGCGGCGTGCTGATCTTGGGGGGCGGCTCGCCGAAAAACTTCATCCTCCAGACCGAACCGCAAATTCAGGAAGTGCTCGGCCTGCCGGAAAGCGGTCACGATTACTTCCTGCAATGTACCGACGCTCGCCCCGACACGGGCGGTTTGAGCGGTGCCACCCCTTCCGAAGCGATGACCTGGGGCAAAGTCGATCCGAACATGCTCCCCGACACGGTGACCTGTTATGTCGACTCGACGATTGCTTTGCCTTTGCTGACGGCCTACGTTCTCAGCAAGCATCAACCCCGGCGGTTGAAACGCTACATGGATCGCCTGCCTGAGTTGGTCCAACAATTGGAGGAACACTACGAAGAGGTCCGCACCCGTCGCGAAGCAGAGGAAAAATAAGCGTCGCTCTCCTTGACACAAAGCCTTCCCCCTGCGTCGTAAGCGGCCCCGGGGCGCGAAAGGGAAGACCAAGACGCAACGTCTTCGCGAAAGCTCCTAAAGGCGGCCCCGAAAAAGCGAGCTTGGAAAAACACCCCCGGTGGTTCGAGAACGGGTTGACGGATGGCCGACTAGTCCCTAGTATACAGATTCATCGGACAGATAGCTCAGCAGGTAGAGCACAGCCCTGAAAAGGCTGGGGTCGCCGGTTCAATCCCGGCTCTGTCCACTAGTACTCGATCCCACGGACGCATCGGAGCGGTTGCTCCGATTGAATCTCCAATATGCTCCCGAAAGAATCATCTCCATCGTGCGTTGATCCATTCGATCGGTAGAAGCTACCCGACGACTGGCGTCGTCGGCTCCTACTTCGTTTGAAGAGCCGCGGACGCTAGTCCGCGGGTGTTGCAGACACCCACAATGCTGGAAAACACCCGACGACTGGCGTCATCGGCTCCTGCGGAAATACCCTGCGTTTGAAGAGCCGCGGACGCCAGTCCGCGGGTGTTGCTTTGCAGCTGATGCGCCAAGCGGATACACAATTCCCAGACTGGTTCCGTTGGTGCGTGCGTGCTGGTGGCTTGCCCCTCACTTCTTCGGCTTCGTATAGCCGGACATCGAGTCTTCCATTTTTTGTTTGTCTTCAACAGAGAGCGGAGGTGATTTTTTTAGTTTCGCCACAGCCCAACATCAGCAA
>CALEEC010000340.1 GCA_937949245.1 uncultured Gemmataceae bacterium
CATCCTTTGGTCGCTTCGCAGACCGCCCAGTACTATCTTGCTGAAATGGCCGGCAAGTCATTCGTTTCTCCCATAGACGCCGATTCGCCTATTGGCCGCGAAACTGCCGAGTTTGGGCAGCGTTGTTTGTTGGCCCGACGCTTGGTCGAACGCGGGGTGCGTTTCGTACAGATCTACTGCGGAGCCGGCAGCCAATGGGACGCCCACTCCGACATCGAGGGGAACCATAGCCGTTTGTGTGCCCGTGCCGATCAACCGACCGCGGCCCTGTTGCAGGATCTGAAGCAACGGGGGCTGTTAGACAGCACCTTGGTCATCTGGGGAGGCGAATTTGGCCGAACCCCGATGACGGAAGGCGTTAGTGGCCGGGATCACAACCCGTATGGCTTCACCATGCTATTGGCCGGGGGAGGCGTCAAAGGCGGGCAAGCGATCGGCACGACCGACGAATTCGGCCTACGCGGCGTCGAAGATCGCATGCACATCCACGATTTGCACGCGACCATCTTGCACTTACTGGGATTGGATCACGAACGCCTGACCTTCCGCCACAGCGGCCGCGACGAACGCCTAACCGACACCGCCGGCAAAGTGATGCACCAAGTGCTAGGCTGACCTCTCACTGGGCAATGCTGCAGCCCGCCGTGTCGTGCTTCTCTAGGTCCGTGGAACGCAATCCTTGGTCGCATCCGGGGGTAGCGCTGAGGTCGATTCACGTTGGCGATACAGACGGTCGATGCGTTCGCGGTTGAGCCCCAAAACGCGATCGAAGCGGCTGAGTTTCATGCCTTCGATCGTTGGTCGTGGATCGGCCAAGTTGTTGAGGATGCCGACATCTAGATCGATCTCGTGATCGATGTTGCGTCGCAGCAGCCAACGGAATAGCCGTAGTCCCCCCGCAGGTCCGGGCCAGGTCGATTTGGCGTAGACCAACGTGGTCAGGGCCGTCGAATGCTCGTCGATCGGCGTGAAGAAAACGGCGATCCGCCAGCGGACTTTCGACTCCCGGCCGGTCTTCGGATCACTCCACCAGTGATCGTAAACCGAATACACCGGCGAAAAGTAGGTCGTCCAGTCGTCGTTGAAGGTCCAATCTTTGCCGATCCCCACCAAGGTGCGCAAGATCCACCCGAAACGTTTCGGCGGGCCGACGTTGATGACCCGCACCGTGGTTTCGGTCGGCTCGAAGCAAACTCTGACTTCGTGCATCCGCTGAAGGTCGTAGCCAAACACCGCGTGCGTTGTCGGCGTGTGTTCGATCTCACAGAAGTTGTCGAGGGTGGTTTCCAACGGTGCTTGCGCCTGATGCTGCAACACGCAGATCGGGAAATACCCCGCGATGTCCAATTGCGGAAACGGCGCAGCCACCCCCCGCGGCTTGACCCAGATTAGGCCGTATTGCTCGCGGACATCGTAAGACTCAGCGCAGGTGTGCAGTTTGGGCGTCCCCGGACTTTCGCCCTGGCCGCAGGTGTCGAACGTCCAGCCATGATACCGGCACTGCAAGCGATCGTTGAGCACGGTTCCCAAACTTAGCCGCATGCGTCGATGGGGGCAGACATCGTCCAGCGCCCCAGTTTCGCCGGTCGAGGTGCGAAACAAAGCAATCGCTCGTCCCGCAATGCGAACACCGACCGGCTTACACCGTAACGCCCGACTGGGAATCGTCGGGTGCCAATGATCGATCATTGCCATGTCGCCATCTCCGCAGCCGAGCTCCCGCTTCCTGCTTTGTCCGCGTCGGGGGGGCCGATCCGCTTGTGGTTCTTCCTGTTCTGTCGGTTTCTGTTGGTTTCTGTCGGTGTCGGGTTCGGTTCGGGGCCACGTTCTTTCAACTGCGACTCCAGGCCAACTGCATCAGGATCACCATGAACAAGCCAACACTCACCACGCCATTGACGTAGAAGAAAGCCTGATTCACGCGACGCAGATCGTTCGGCCGGACAATCGCGTGTTCGTAGACCAATAGCCCGCCAATGCCGACGAGTCCAGTCCAATATATGACCCCGAGAATCCGGGTGGTATAGGGAAGCAGCAGCAGTAACAGAAACATGATCAGGTGGCACGCCGCGGCTACGCGTAACGCTCGGGCGACTCCAAGCCAAGCGGGGACCGAGTGCAGCTGGGCGCGTCGGTCGAATTCGACATCTTGGCATGCGTACAAGATGTCGAAGCCGGCGACCCAAAACAACACGGCCAAGCCCAAGATGGCCGGAGTGCGTAAATCAGCGAGGTGAGCGAAGTCGAGGCCACGAATAGCGATCCAGGCTGCCAGAGGAGCCAGCATCAGAGCGGCCCCAAGCCAGAAATGGGCCAGTACCGTGAACCGTTTGGTCCACGAATAGCCGCACAGAAAAGCGAGAACCGGCACGGCCAGATAGCTCGGCCAGGGATTGGGCGGTTCGCGCAGCCAAAACAACGCTGTCGAAGCCACGAACAGCGCCGCGGCCAGCAGGGTGAAGACGACGACGGTGGTCAGGGATAAGGTGCCGCTGGGCAGATGCCGCGTCGCGGTGCGGGGATTGTCGGCATCGAAATGGCGATCGACGATGCGATTGAAGGCCATCGCGGCCGAGCGTGCCGTGATCATGGCCAAGAGGATGCCCACCAAGTCGAGCCAGCGAAACGGTTCGAGTTGCCAGGCCAACACCGCTGCCGACAAGGCAAACGGGAGGGCGAAAATCGTGTGGCTGAAGCGAATCATCTCCAGCAGTCGGCATATCCGCACGAGCATGCGTGAGCCTTTCGGAACCTGGCCGTGGGGCGATACTGCCGTCTGTGGGGCGATCACTCCAATTCGGGCAGTTCGTCGCCCAGCAGTTCGCGCAGTTTTTTCCCGGCCGACTGCCAACGCCGACGGATCGTCCGTTCATCACAGCCGAACAGTTGGGCGATTTCTCCTTGAGTCCAACCGTGATAGTAGATCAGGCTCAACACTTCGCGTTCCATCGTCGGCAGACGCTCGACAGCTTCATGGAAGGCGCTCCATTTGTCCAGCGCCCCAACGGCTGTATCTTCATCGGCTTCGGGGAGATCTTGCACCCAGCAACGCCCCTCTTCGTTAACACTCTGCGGCACCTGCAACCGCAGATCTGGCCGTGCCGCGACCCGCCGACAGATGTCGATCAACTCGCGACGCATCAGAGTCGTTGCCAGCCCGAAAAATTCGCGGGTGCTACTCGGTTTCAACTCGCTTAACGCCGACATCAGCCGAATCAACCCCGATTGCAAGACATCCTCTTCGTCGATGAGGGTGCGTGCCGCAGGGAAATTTCGCAACAGCTTACGGGCCAATAACATCAGTCGCCCGGCCGATCGACGGATCAACTCGTCGAGCGCGCGTTGATCGCCGGCTTGCAGTCGAGTGATGAGGCTCGACATGATGTCCGTTTCAAACGCTTCGTCGCTCATGGCGAGCTCACGACTAGATGGTAAAAGATGTCCCCTTCCTTGGATGCTTGGACATTTCGGTTCCAAGGAATCCCGCAGCCTATCTCCTCTCTCCCCTGTTATGCTAGCACATCGTCGTTCCTGCGGACAGTAGAAAGCACGGCAGGACTGCACGCGGTCTGGTCCATGGGAAAAATGCCAGACGTTTCGCTGGCCGTGCCAGAACCGTACTTACGCGAGACGTTTCGCCGTGCTGTCTCTAGAATGTGCCCGCTCTCTTGCTTCGAGAACTGCCAATGACCAAGGTTGCGGAGATCGTGGGGATGGCTGCCATGCTGCATGCGGAAGGGTGTCGGACGCGTCGGGAACGGCTGTGGCGTGCCTTGGCCGGTCGCTGGCCCGAAAATACGCCGATAGTGCTGGCTGATCCGCTCCATTTACGGTATCTAGCGGGTTTCTGGGTCGATCCGTTCCATCTGGGCGCGGACTTCGGCGGAGTGCTGTTGTTGCGACCCGATGGTCATACCACGCTGTACCACGACACCCGTCTGCCGGCCGACGTGACGCAAGCTCACGTCGATGAACGCGTTCCGCTAACCTGGTACGACGGTCAATCCCCCGGCCAAGGGCCGCGTCGGCTGATGCTGCACCCTGCTGTCGTGCAAGCGGGCGGCCGCATTCACGACGCCCTAGGCGATCCGTTGGCCCCCCTGTTGCATACCACTTTGGCCGACCTCCGCCGAACCAAAGATCCCGACGAAATCGAACTGCTGCGGCAATGCATGGCTGCGACCGCGGCAGGGCATCACTGGGCCCGACAAAACGTCCGCCCTGGCATGACGGAACTGGAAGTCCACCAGGGCATTTGGAAAGCCTGCGTCGATGTTTGTGGCCGAGCGGTGGTCGTCTACGGCGATTTCGCGGTCTCTCCGGGAATGAGCCGTCGTGGTGGCCCGCCGACGCGTAACGTCCTGCAAACTGGTGACTTGCTGATTCTGGATTTTTCCGTCGTCTTAGGCGGATATCGCAGTGATTTCACCAACACGCTCGCGGTCGGCGGACGCCCCACGGCGGAACAGCAACGCTTGTTCGATCACTGCATTTTGGCCCTGCAAGCGGGGGAAGCGCAATTGCGGGCCGGCCAAGCCTGTCAGACGGTTTACGATGCGGTGCGTCAGGTGTTCGACGCGGTCGGCTTAGCCGGGCAATTCCCGCATCATGCCGGGCACGGGCTGGGATTGTCGCATCCCGAAGCACCGTTTTTCGTTCGGCAATCCCACGAAACGCTTCGTCGGGGCGACGTGGTCACTTTGGAACCGGGCGTCTACGTCGAGGGCGTCGGCGGCATACGGATCGAACACAACTACCTGGTGACCGACACCGGCTTTGAACGCCTCAGCCCGCATACCATCGCGTTGGTTTGACCAGCGGTGACCCGGCGAGCCGGTGACGTGAGTCGCCGGAGTTTCGGTGACCCGGCGAGAGTTTCGGGGCGAGCCGGCGACGTGAGTCGCCGGAGTTTCGGCGAGGCGGTCAAGCGCTTTTCTTGTCCGGCTGTTTCTTGTCGAACAGCGGTTTCTCGCCGCGGACGACCGCTTCAGTGACGATGTGTTTGCCTTTGTGCTCCAAGTCGGGCAGTTCGTACATAACGTCCAGCATCAGTTCTTCGACGATGCTGCGTAAGCCGCGTGCCCCGGTGTCTTTGGCTTTGGCCCGGCGAGCAATTTCTCGCAAGGCTTGTTCCTCGAACTCGATCTCTGCTCCCTCCATCTCGAACAATTTTTGATACTGCCGTACCAGGGCATTGCGTGGTTCGGTCAGAATGCGGATCAGAGCATCTTCATCGAGCGGATCGAGCGGGGCCAGCACCGGCAAACGGCCGACAAACTCAGGAATCATGCCAAACTCGATCAAATCGTCGCTGGTCACCTGATTGAGCAATTCGCCCAACGGTCGATCACTGCGGATGTCCACGCTAGTACCGAAACCAATCGTCTTCTTGCCGATCCGCCGGGCAATGATGTCTTCGAGTCCGACGAAAGTGCCTCCACAGATGAACAGAATATTTGAGGTATCGATCTGAATGTACTGTTGCTCAGGATGCTTGCGGCCGCCCTGCGGAGGAACGTTGGAGATGGTGCCTTCCAACATCTTCAGCAAGGCTTGTTGCACCCCTTCGCCGGAAACGTCGCGGGTGATGCTGACATTTTGGGAAGTCTTGGCGATTTTGTCGATTTCGTCGATGTACACGATACCCCGTTGGGCGGCTTCGATGTCGAAGTCGGCGGCATGCAGCAGTTTCAGCAGCAGGTTTTCGACGTCTTCGCCGACGTAACCGGCCTCGGTAAGGGTGGTTGCGTCGCCGATGGCAAACGGGACATCCAAGATTTTCGCTAAGGTGCGGGCCAGCAAGGTTTTGCCGCTGCCTGTCGGGCCGATCAGCAAGATATTGCTCTTATCGACCTCGACGCCGTCAGCTCGGCCATGATCGCCTAGGCTGAGGCGTTTGTAGTGATTGTGTACCGCGACCGATAACACTTTCTTGGCACGATTTTGGCCGATCACATACTGGTCGAGTTTCTCCTTGATCGATCGCGGCGAAGGAATGTTGGTGGCTGCCGTGCGTGTGCCACCGCGACGCCGCCGTTCTTGGTCGATGATCGATTGGCATAACTCGATGCATTCGCCACAGATGTATACATCGCCCGGCCCTTCGACCAAGGGACCTACGTCGCGATGCGATTTGCGGCAGAAGGAGCAATAGGCATTGCGATTGCGCCCCGTGTTGCTGGTCGGTCGTCGTCCGCCGTCTCCGAAGTCTTTCGACGAAGCCATGAAACCTCCCGATCTGCTGCTGTCGGCCTTGAGTTTCGGATAGGATATCCGCCTCGCCGATGTCCCTGGGTGCCATCAACCCGTTGCAGCACCGATTGTACGCAACTTGGCAATTCAGGCAAAGACGGATTTATTCTTTCGCCGGCGTTCCGTTCGGATTGGTCGATCCGGGGGACGAAGGCGAAGTCGGTGGAGCCGGTTGAGGTGCCGCAGATCCTTGCTCTGCCGACGTTTCCGAGCGCTCGGCAGCGATGCTGGGCGGGGCAATGCCCAGCTTCTCTTTGGTGCGATGGGCGATTCGGGCTCGGATGCGATCAT
>CALEEC010000341.1 GCA_937949245.1 uncultured Gemmataceae bacterium
CCCAAAGGTGTCGAGCTGCGGGAAGCCGTGGCTTTGGGGTATGGCCCATTCGAAGGCTACGGTTTCCATGCTTTAGAAGGCCTGCAATGCATGGTCGAACGACGTGCCGGAGGTGAAGTCGGCGTGCGTGCCGTGCAGTGCTTGCAAGGGGAAGCGATGTGGCAAGCGGTCGATCGCGGGGTGGTTTCTCGCGAACTGCTTGAAGCCGCGATTGCCTTGGCTCCTGCCCATGCCCGAGGCGACTATCGGCAAATCACCACGAAAACGGCCGATGCTGCCATTTGGTTGATCGAATACCGCGATGGTTTCCGAGCCGCCGTGGCCATGCTCAACGGCTATCTCTACGAAGGCGATGGAGGAGCGTTTGCTTTCGTCGGCCGATCTGACACGCCGAAAAAGATCTACGCCACGCATTTCTACCTGCAACAGCCCGATCCGTTCGCCCACTTTGCCGAATTGGTCAAGGCCATCGAATTCATGATTCGTACCGGGCATTCCCCCGTTCCTGTCGAACGGACTCTGCTAACCACGGGAATTCTCGATGCGGTCATGACCAGCTTGCACGAAAAGCATCAACGCGTGGAGACGCCCCACTTGGCCATCCGCTATTCTCCCAGCGACTGGCCGCATGCCCAGGGACCGATTCCTAAGGTTATCCAGCGCCCTTGAGTTGGAACCTCACGCTACTTGCCGCGCTTTACTCGGAGCTGATACACAAACATTGGGCCGCCCTGGTCGTGCGTTTCGAGGAGGCTGATGAAATATCGGCCCTCCTTAGGGAGACGCATTCGCAACTTCGGATCGGTTTGTCCCGCGACATCGTCCACCGAAGCTAGAATTCTCCCCTCGCTGTCGTAGAGTGCCAGATGCAGATCGGCCGGCGACCCAAACCGCTGAGCCAACACTTCCACGAAGATTTCCTGATCGGCTTGGGCATCGAAAGCAAACACATCCACATCCTGAGGATTTTGGATTGTCCCCTCCACTGTAGTCGGTAACTGGAGAAGTTGGGCTTGGCGAAAGGAAGGATTCGGTTCCTTCTCCGGGGTACGGGGGATCGCGTCATGGATGAGAATCTTCGCGGGGGGACTCTCTCCACCGGGGCCGATGACCGCGAACGACACCGACTCTCCCGGCACCTCGGTGCAGAGGTGGAACTCGACTTCGATTTGCGTGTCGCCGATCAAAGTTGCCGGCAACTGTTGGGTCACTCCCTCGGCTTTTTTCCCTTTGCCGAGCAATCGGGCCGACGATTTCGGTTCATGCACGCGAATTTCCGTCACTTGGTCGAGTCGCAACCCGCGGAGCACGACCTTACTCGGCCGACTGGCATCAACCCCCAACGGCATGGGGAACAACACCACGGGAGTGGGGTCTTTCTTGTCACTGGTTTTTTGCGCGTGTCCCGAGGTCGATAGTCCTACGATGATTAGCCCCAGAAACCACCTACAGACACGCGAAGTCATGATATTGCCTCGAAATGGTAAACGGTGTCCGTAGAACACCTCGTACCTTGAAATTACAGGGGGCGTCCGTAGCGTTACGGACGCCCGCCTCCGTTGCTCATTTTGCCCGACGATCACTCTTCGAGCAACAAATCCTTGCGCGAAAGTTTGCCGTCGTTGTCTTGATCGTAGCGATCGAGCCAACGCTGGAACATGGACCGATACGCCGCCGGCACTTCGTCTTGCGTGATGAAACCGTCTTGGTTTTTATCCAATGTCTTGAACAACGCCTCAAACATCCGTTTGCGATTGGCTTGACCATCAACACCGCCGACACGCTCAGGCTTGCCGGTCACGGGGAGATAGTCGAAATAACCAATCATCATTTCATCCCAAGTTTGTGGCCCCCATTTGACTGCTTTACTCGGGTCGGGATTGTTCGGATTATTGGCCGAATTGTCATAGACAGCCACGCAGACGAGTTCGGAGTTTTTCGGCAAGCGTATCGGTTTTTCCAACTCGTAGGCGGTCTGCCAGTTGAAGTCGTAACGGGGCACGTTGAGGATGACTTCGGTTCTGCCGTCAGGAAATTTCGCTTCGTAGCGAAAACTCTTGCCCCGTAGATGCGTGTGCGGCATCAAAGCAAGCAATTCAACATCCTGACTGAGTCGGTGCGCGGCTCGGACTTCGATATTTGCTTCGCCGGGTGGAAGCAAGAAACGGTTGTTGAACACGCCGATCGTATGCACTTCGCGTTGCACGGGTTCTTTGGCCAAGACGATGCCGATACGGGTCTGATCGGTAGTTTCCACCCCATTGGGCGTGTAATGCATCTGGAGTAGGATGGTGCTGCCTTTAGGCATTTTCTTGCCTTGGCCTTTGGGGAAGATGCTCGGATTGTGCCCCGGGGCATAGGCGGCGAAAAAGCCCGCCTCGCGATCTTCGTCGAGTCGTCGTGCGCCCGGCGGCAGCAAGAACATCAACACATGATGCACTACCGCGGGATTTCCGGGGCGAATTTCAATCGCTTGCACCCATTGATCTTCCTTCAACTGCGGATCAATTCGAATCCACTGATACTTGACTTCCCCCTGCGCCGGTACGCGGAACGGTTGCGGCATCTCGTAAATGCGATCCGGCTGCCCGATGCTCCACCCCGAAGCATACGGCGGGGGAGTCGGTACCTTGGCCAGATCCCCGGCCGGCATTCCGGCATCGACCCATTGAATGAGGTCACGGATGTCTTCCGCGGGCATGCTGCGGTCATTGCGGAACTTGCCGTGTGCCGGGTCGGCATGCCAGGGGGGCATTCGGCGATCTTGCACCACTTCGCGAATCATTTCCCCCCAACCGCGGGCTTGCGCATAGGTCAGCAAAGAAAACGGGGCCAACTGACCAGGCCGATGGCACGAAACGCAGTGCTGCTGCAAAATGGCCGCGACGCGATTACTGTAGGTGACTTCCGCATTCGTTTGAGCCACCCGTTCGCGACCGATCCGGCAGCCATCACAGGTCGTTTCCGGCACCGAGACTGGCTTGCCGCTGAGCAATTCGTCCAAAGCGATGGCCAAATCCTCCCGCAGCGGCTTGGGCCGTTGAAAACTTTGGCCTTGCCGCGTGAATCCGAGACGATCGTCAATGCGACCGCGGTAGCGGATGGTGCCCGTTGCGTCGAGCACGACGACCTCGGGAGTCCGTAAAGCACCAACGGTATCGGCCAAGACGTTGCGATAGTCCTTGGCCACGGGGAACGCGAATTTTTGCTGACGGGCATGCTCCGCGACGCGGTCGGCATCTTCGTGCGAATTGGAATTGACGCCCAAAAACACCACCCCCCGCGGGGCATAGCGCGTGTGCAACTGCTGGATGGTCGGTCCGTAGGCGTTGTTGATGGGACAATCGACCCCTAAAAACAGCAAAACGATTGCCTTGGCGTCTTTCCATTGTTCCAGAGCATGCGTCTTTCCTTGTACGTCACGCAGTGAAAACGGAGCAATCGTGGTGCCGACAGCAGGCCGAGGGGGGTCCCCAGCACGCAGTGGCGTCAGCCAACTTCCCAGACACAAACCGATGACGATCCATACTCTCATGACTATTCCCAACGTAAGCGTCGCCCAACGCTGAACCAAAACCCGGGCTACACGGCATATACCCCTTCAAGCATCGCGAAGTTTCAGCAATTCGCCGACCTGAAACAAGATCGCGCAGCATGGAGAATCATGCTGCGACAGTCGGCCTTGTTCCCATCTAAGGGGAGGTCGTTGCCGCGTGTGCCCATGCCACGGCAATCGGCTTTCTCAGCTGGAAGATAGTCATGGTTCTAGAGACAATGAACCATGCGTTCGCCAGCGCGACTCGCAGAGCAACGACTGCCGTAATTCCGGAAAGCAGTCTATTTCTTGTTGCCTTTCGGGTCGAGGTTCATCAGCATTTCTTCATCGGTGACGACGGAATCGACGCCTGTTTCGGGCACCTCCAGCTTGCAAATCCACACCAAGGCGTTGAGTACCACTTTGCGGAACTCATCGTTGCGCCAATTTTTATGGAAGTGTCCCCCGGTGAACCCGACTCCGCGTCCGCCATCCGCGCGTTCGACAGCCCACATCATTGTTTCGGCACGTCCCTTGGCTTCTTGAATGTGCGGATATGGCCCCCGCGGATAGACATAGGGGCCGTTGCGCACCTGATCGCTAGGGACGGCCGACAGGATCGAGGTTACCCCTTCCATATTCGGACGGAAACGCATATTGAAATACCATTCATCCAACACGGAAAAGGGCCGAACGCCCCGGGTGATCGGATGCTTGGGTAAGGTCTTAAATTCCGGCTGCCACATCGGATTGCAGGACCACAGATGTTCGTAGTAACCGCCGATCCATTCTTGAAATTCCTTCCCCCCGCGGTCTTTGGGCACCTCCACGCCGTAGTGAGCACACATCAGCCCTACGCCTTGGCTCATCAATCGGCCAATGAATTCCAAGCGTTTTCCCTGAATCAACGGATGCCCCGCACCGCCGTCGGCATAACACAAGATCCCGGCTGCCCCTTCCAAGATGTTCTCGTCTTTCGGATAGCCATTCAATTGCACGACCACGTCCAAACCTTCGACCTTGGCGAGGCACTTGCTTAAGATGCGCACTCCGGCATTGAATTCATGCGCCCCGGGACCATGACTCGGCGTGCCAGCAATCAGGACCAGTTTCTTCTTCGCCGGCGCTGCGTCCAGCGAACGGACACAAGCCGCCGATACCGCCGTAGCGGTTACCGTTGCTAAAAATTGTCGGCGATCGAAACGCACCGGATTCATGGCACCTTCTCCTCCTGAAGACAATCCTGTTGGCCCATGGATTTCAGCTTAGTCGAAACTCGCGGGAGAACCAACGAGGATTTTGCCCATCGAACGCCTCGGCTCTTGTGGCATTATGGGACCTCCGACGGATCGGCTCGCATGGTATGGAAGGGAACCTCTGACAGATCGGTTGGGGGAAGCCCGATCTCGCTAAGCGACTTGGCGATAGACGGCCAGCGTCTCACGAGCACAGCGTTCCCAGGAAAAAACGGCGGCACGTTCGACACTACCACGCCGCAATTCGCGGCAACGCTCGGGATCGGACAGAAGGGTTCGCATGGCGTCACGCCAACCGGCGAAGTCGTCGGCATCGATCAGCCAACCGCAATTGCCCAGCACTTCGCGGATCGCGCCGATCAGGGTCAAGGCGCCGGTAAAACCCAGACCCATCGCGATGCCATCAACCAGTGATTCG
>CALEEC010000342.1 GCA_937949245.1 uncultured Gemmataceae bacterium
GGCTCTCATCTGAGAAGAACAAGAACGAGAATCAAGCGAACGATCCGAGTGACGAGAGGGACGGGTCATAAGGGAAAACTCCTACACATCACATGATGGATGTCCTATCTGTACTAGACTTCCTAACTAAATCATCATAAAGAAGAGGATTGGTAAAGAAAAGATGAAAAAAAGTTGACCTTCCATCCTAGCAAAGCCCTCCGATGCTGCTTGGGCTTAGGGATATATAAGACGAGCGTTATTAGACCAACCAGTTCCATGGAAGTACTTAGTTACTTTGGCTCCATGAAGGGAAGATTATGCATCGCCCAGCAGCATCGGTACCTTTTCCCGCAGATGGGCGATTTCCTGCAAAGTTTCGCCCAAGTAGGCCAGCAACCGCAGATCGTCGCGACTAACCGTTCCTCCTGAAAATAACCACGCCCTTACGCGAAACAATTTGTACAGCTTCACCAGCTTGCGATCAGAAATAAAAATGCGATCCTCGCGGACCAGGGTCTTGACCAAACGTTGAAACTCCCGAAATACGTCAGCGGGGAAGAAAATGGCCCGGTCGTTCTGCTCTTCGCCGCGACCGTCTCCCTGACGCCGGGAAAATAATAATGTCATATAACGATTGGCCTTCAACAAATCGTCCAGCGTGCAGTGCCCCTCCACCCATGGCCGCTGATTGAGGTTCTTGTACGCTTCCGCTTGCAACCCCATGTCGATCAGTTCTTGGAAATGTTCGTCTTGAACCGATCGGCTCTCGACTTTCAGGACGAAACGATCCTTCAACGCGGCCAATTCTCCTTGTTCGGGAATCTCGTTGGTAGCCGCGAACAGAATGCGTAACGGCACCGGCTCAGGTTTGCCTTCTTGGTAAAACTTCTTTTCGTTGATGATCGTTAGCAAAATATTCAAAATTGCGGAATTCGATTTGAAAATTTCATCGAGAAAGGCAATGCGTGCCGTGGGAAGTTTGCCTTCCTTCTTGCGGAGATACCGCCCATCGCGGAGTTCCTTGATGTCGATGGCCCCGATGATTTCCGATGGCTCGGTAAAGCGCGTGAGCATGTACTCGAAGTATTCGTCCTCTCGCACCTGCAACGCGTCTTTGAATTTCAGCACCAGATCGGATTTCGCCGTGCCGGGAGGGCCGACTAGCAACAATGGTTCCTGAGCGATCGCCGCAACGACCATCAGATCGATGATCTCTTGTTTCTGCACGAAGAACCGCCCCAAGGACTGCCGAAAGCGATTGATCCGTTTGCGTAAATCGTCAGCCTCGGCTTGCAGGTCTTGAAGGCTCAATTCGTCAGGCGCCGGGGCAGTCTGGGCCATGGGATGCATTCCTCGGAAACGCGCGATCCGGGCATACCTTGCTGGGATAGGGTCGTCGGTTAGAGTGATTGTACCGCGTCGAGGGGCAGTTGCCAACGACTCTGCTTAACCGCTTTTGCGTAACATTGGTGGCGAGGCTTCGCGAGCCAGGGTGTCGAGCAGAGCTTCCACGATTAGGACAAGCTGGACTTTGCGATCGTTTTGCAGATCGGCGTCGAGGCAGCGATCGAGGAAACGCAACAGTTTCTCGGCCCCCCAATGCTGGGCGAGGCCGTGCAGTTGTTCCGCTTCGCGGGACGATTCGATGACCGGTGCGGCACCGATAGCGATTTTCCAAGCCGTTTCGATCAGACCGAGCAACAACCGCAGCACCAACGACGAGCGTTGCCGTTGCGCTGCCGACTCTTTGCCAGCGGCTTCGACAAATTGCATCCACATTTCGCTGATTTTCGTCGCGTCGGGAGTCGGCACTGCAATAGCGTCGAGCAAAGTCTGACGAAACTGCCAAAGTTCAGGATCGTCCAAGGCTTTCGCCAAGCGGACACTTCCGCCGCAGCAGCGCACAATGCGTGCCATTCCACCATCTTTCCCAACCCCCAACTCGGTTAAAATGGCGGTCAGATCGGTTAAAGAGAGCGGCGCGAACGAAACCAGTTGACAACGGGAACGAATCGTCGTCAGTTGTCGTTCGGCAGAGGTACCGATCAGAATCAGCAGCGAACCGGGGGGAGGTTCTTCCAGGGGCTTCAGGAAGCAGTTGCTAGCCTCAATGGTCAGGTCGTCGGCATCATCGAGGATAGCGATTTTGCGCCGACCGCGGGCCGGTTTGAGGGCCAGTTGTGCCACCAGTTCGCGGATGAGGTCGATCGACAATTCTTGTGCGTCTTGTGGTCGAGCCAGTTGGAACAAATCCGGGTGCGTTTGGGCATCCACCAGTTGACATGCGGTGCATTGACCGCAAGCCGCGAATCCCTCGGACGGTTGCTCGCACAAAAGCGTTCGGGCCAATTCCCGAGCGAAGGTGCGTTTGCCGATGCCTTCTGGGCCGACGAACAGGTACGCTTGCCCCAAGCGACCGCGTTGCCAAGCCGTTTGGAACAGACGCACTACCGCGGCATGCCCGCGAATTCGGTTCCAACTCATCGCCGTTCCTCTCCGGGGAGCAGATGGCCGAACTCGTGCAGCAATGGTAGCACTTCGGTTCGCAAACTCTGCTGGACCGCGTCGATGCTGCCGCTGGCATCGAGCAAGCGTCGGCGGAGTGGATCGCGTTGGGCTTCGAGGCGGAACCCTTCGCGAACCCGAGCGTGATAATTGGTCGGCCGACCTTCCAAGCGATCGGCCATAGCTTTACGCCGTTGTAGAGCCAATTCGAGCGGCACGTCGAGAACGAACGTGCGATCGGGCAAAATCCCCCCAGTAGCGAGCATGCCGACAGTCCAAAGTTCGGCGACATCCAAGCCGCCGGCGTGCCCTTGATAGACGATGTTGGCCAACAGGAAGCGATCGGAAACCACTATCTGCCCCGCTTGCAGTGCTGGGCGGATGAGTCGATCGACCAGTTCGGCTCGGCTAGCCATGAATAGCAGCGCCTCGGCCCGCAAGCCGATGTCGTGCCGCGCATCCAACAACAAAGCCCGCAAGCGATCGCCCAAGGCGGTTCCTCCCGGATCGGCACAGGGCAATACCGGCAGAGCCAACGACCGCAGCCAATCGACCAACAGACGACATTGGGTCGATTTGCCGGTGCCGTCGATGCCATCGAGGGCCAGGAACAATCCACGGGGCATAGAAACATCCGGGCACGCCAGGGGAGCCACTGCCTTGCGAACCACGCGCCGGCAGATTCGGCACTCCCCTCGCTTATACCACCCCCCGTCCGACGCGACAACCGCGGTATTCGATCCCCTCTCGACAAAAGTCGGACGGCTAGCCCATTCGGGGCGCAAAAGCCGACGACGTTAGGCATCGGGTGGGAGCTGCGAAAACTCGCAAACCGCGGACGGGCATCCGCGGCTCGGCTTATCTCAAGCACTCCATCGACGGCTCGCCAAGTGGGCCGTCAGGGGAATATCATCGAATCCAACGTACCCAATGCCCCTCAAAAGATGGCTAAACTGTAGCGGCTACCGTGGGCTGGATTGGCTTCGTCGAACCAACGCTGGCCCAGTTGCAGACCAGAAACGCGGATCGTGTAACGACCTCGGGGAAGCGCCAACGGCACTACCTGTGTGATCGATCCGCCCGGCGGAACGTGGTGTACCAACGGCACCGTTTCCGTGTACAGCAATTGTTGCGTCTTGGCATCGAATACCTGCACGCCGATATGAATCGCGTTGACTCCCTCTCGCGGCATCGGCGACCAGGGATGGGGCGACCGATTTTCCAGCCGAATTTTCATCGGAATCGACTCGCGATGCATCGCGTTCCACAACGACTTGGGCAACTCGATCTCTCCCTTAGCATCCGCCCAAACTGCCGAACTGCTGACATCGCTCAACGGCGGATTGGGGAACGCATCCTTCGGGGTATGCTGCTGCATCAGGTTCCGTTCCAACACGCCGGCCGAGTGGTGCATCGGATAGGCAATACGACAGTGATACAGCATCTGGCCACTAATCACCATACTGCCGGCTAGCATCGTGCGCAGCCACCAACTGCGATCCTGAGGTAGCAACAAGATGCCCATCAGCAAGACGGTGCCCAGCGACTTGCTGTAGCCGAAGTAGTTCTGCCAGGTCGCTTCGCCCAAACACATCGTCAGCAGCAGATAGCCCAGTCCTGCTGCAATGGCCGGGGCTTGGCTGGCGTTGGCAACGCTTCGCAGGGTCACGATCAACAGCATCAAGCCAGCGAAGATCTTCCAGGTCACTTCCAGATGTTGATCGGCTTGGATGCCGGCTAGGGTCGTCTTGTACCACGCGACCCACGGATTGCTCGTGATGTCGGCTCCCGTTCGGCCTGCGGTGAACGGAACTTGCAATTGCGAACTGAGATAGAATGTCCAGCTCAATAAACAGATGCCAGGCACTGCGGTCAGCAGGAACGAACGCAGGTAACCGCTACGACTCGACCAACGCACAAAGTTCAAAGCCGACAACAACCACACCCCAAAGGCGTAAACGACGTAGCCTTCCCGCGCCAAACACAATGCCGACGCGCATAGAGCGTAAGCGATCAAACGCCCCGACTGCAAAGCGAGCAAAGCCAAAAGCAGCAACGCATCGCACGCCCCTTCGGGCAGACCGTGCGACGTCGGATGGATCACTCCCCACCAGGTCGCCCAAGGAAGCGCCCACCAGAAACTCTGGCCGTGGTGATACAACCACGCGACCAATCCCCCGACGCCGATAGCCAGGACCAGCCAATGGAGGGCCAAGTACAACCGCGGCGGCACGATTGGCATGCCCGTCAGTCGCGCGATGCCGTGAGCCATCGCGGGGAAGAAAATGCGTCGGCCACGGTCCATTGCTGAATCGAGGCTGGCGCGCGTTTCCGTGCGGCGTTGCAACGGATCGTTGGCCAAATGGTAGTAGAATTGGCCGTCCCAACCGCGTTGCTCGGTGACGACGCTTAAACCATGTGTCCGCTCGATTTCCGGTAGACCGAAAGGCTGTCCGAACAACAGCGTCCAACCGAAATTCCCCGAGAATGAGTAGTGCGTCACGAACGATTGATACGTCCAAAACAGGCACAGGCTTAGCAGAGTGGCCAAGATGCCGATCAAGACGGTATCATTCGATCGTCCCGGATCGACTAGTGTCGAGGCAACGGTCTTGCTCTCCGGGGAGCGGGAAGGGGAAGTTCGTGCCGCAGGCAACGCGGCATCCTTGGCGGATGGATTCATGGCGGACCTCAAAACGGGCCTGATTCGCGCATTCGCATTCTCGTCGGCGGGCATACTGCGGTTTTGGCCTTGCTGTCAAGGGCAACGGCAATCTCGCGCAACAGTGGAACGGTCGGGCCAACGGAGAATCTCTCGCCGCTTGCCGCAAGGGAAATTTCACGGGGCAGACGATCCGTCGCAGTCCGCGTCGACGAGCGCAATGAGTTCGATACACAAGATGCTCTTTTCTTTCGCCTCCGAGTCGGGATATGATGAAGAGATGCTCATGAGAAGCAGAAACCTTCGCCGAATGAGAGATCGTCCCTGGGGTTCGCTCAGTGCCTATCGGCAACCCAGAGAGAGACATCTGCGTACTTCTCCCTGATGAGGCGGACATCCCCATGAGAACGAGTTTCGTTGCCTATCATGGCCATGGTTTTTGGTGTCACAACGAGATTCTGTCCGCGTGGCTGCTGGAATTGGCGGATGAAGCGGAGCAAATGTACCCCCGCCCCGAATGGCTAACGACGGCGATCGGCTTTTGGCGGGCTGCGGCGTCGATGTTGCGCTCGCAGCGGTTCGACCTGGTGCTTCAGGGGCACATCAACGATGCCGCACGGCAACGCCTGTGTGCTTGGCTGTTCGACCGCGTATTGAATCGGTCGTTGGACCGCACCGTTCGTCGTGCTGCCGTCTTGGCCCGTTCCTTGATCTTGAACGAGCTGCCTTACACCCGGCGAACTCCGCCGGATTACTGGACCGACCGCGAATGGCAGCGGGTCGATGTCGCATCGTCCCCCCTGGCGGATTCGACGCCGATCGCAGATGCTTCGACGCGTTCCTAATGGGGCAGACGTTCCGAACAGGCTCCCGTCGCCTCTCCGGGGCATCAAGAGCCGACGACGAGCGTCGTCGGGTATGTCAAAACCTCCGGCGACGCACGTCTGCCGGCTCGCCTTGTCAACGAAACTCTGGCCGTGCCCCGAAATCCGGCGACTTACGTCGCGGCTCGCCAGAAGGTGTTGTTGTTGCGACGCGAACGACCGTCCCATTCGTCCACGAAACCTAAGCCGATGCCGTTGTCGATGCCGGGTCGTG
>CALEEC010000343.1 GCA_937949245.1 uncultured Gemmataceae bacterium
TTAGCCGTCGCGGTGGGACAACCGATTGATCCGAGTCGATTCGAGGGAATGAGTCGTGCAGAAATGCTGACGTCCTTGCAGGGATCATTGCACGAAGCTTGGCAACTCGCGGAACGCATTCGCCGTAAACCGTGACAGAGGAACAATTATTCCGCCCATCGTTTAGCATGGGGATGGAGGGAAGGTGACTCACGACGATCCGCGGGACAAGGAACGAATATGTTTCCTGCCTAAGCGTTTCTGTCTACATCCATTCGATTCGATGGTTGATTCTTCAAGGATTCGCCGTTACGCCGACAATTGTTAGCAGAATTCCGAAAAGCACATAGGTTACCGCAATCGCTCCCCAGCAGATCTTCAGGGTGAAACGAGACGGTCGATGGAGTTTGTCTGGGGACCAACGAATACGATAAAGAAGGTAACTAATCGCCAACACCACACCAGCCGCAGCAAGAGCAACTGCTGTGGGGGGGGCCTTGGCTTCTTGTTGGAAAATGGGGAAGTTGATCACATCCAAAGTGGCGAGAATGCCAAGGCTGTTGTTCAGAAAATGCAGCAAGATGGGCAACCACAGCGATCCAGTACACAGATACACATAGTGCAGAATTATCCCTATGAACGCTGTCCCCAGGGCGTAAGCCGGGGCAATGTGGAGCAAGCCAAATAAGATGGAACTGAACAGCACGCCGAGGTAAACGCCATAGGCTCCGATCAATTTTCGGCCCAAATAAGCACGGCACCACATTTCTTCACACAACGCAGGGCCGACTCCTACCACGAAGACGGATAGCCAGGCTGGCCAGGGAGCGAAGATGGCTTGTAGCATTCTGCCAATCTTAATGTTGGCTTCGCTGTCGCCGAAAAGCCAGTGACCGAATTCGTGAGCCGCCGAATGAACGAGCATCAACGGCAGCAGCAATAGGAGTGTCAGCAGCAGGTGTTCTCTGCAAGGTCTGCGAAAGCCATATTCGGCTTTCCAATCCCGTTGGGCCGCTATCAATAAGACAAGCCAAGCAAATAGAATCGACGCAATTTCTGCAGCGAACATCCCCCAACGCAAGGCCAAACCTGCCCAGGGATGGAGTTCGTTTTGCGACAACGAGGCAGTCACTTCCTCGAATGCAGCTTGCGGGTTGTCGGTGGCTTGCAATTGAACGCGAAACACGATCCCGGCTACGACCGCCAAAGAAATTGCCTGCACCAAGAGGAAAACAACGCAAGCGAAAACGGCGGTCAGCAGTGGTGCCAAGGTAATTTTGCGAGGAGAAGACGTCGGGAGGTGGGTCAGAGGCCGATCCGAAGACGGTACAGAACTAAGGGGCTGTTCCGACGAAGTACTCATCTCACAGGCACCTATCGAGTAGAATGGACATACAGGATTTTTTGTCAGGGCCATTCATCGGTTCAGGAGGAGGAATGGCCCGCGAACTAGGGAACCGTTGACAGATCAGGCTTCTGAGGGGGCAGCAGGAACCGGTTTCGTTAGCTTCGCGTGCAGTTTCCGAGCGTACAGCGACTTTTTGCGTGCTGCCGTGTTCGGATGAATCACCCGTTTGCTGCCCAATTTGTCGATCTTCTTGGCCAGGGCATTGAACTCTTTTTTACTCGCCTCTAAATCGTTCCCAGCTAGAGTCGCGAGGAACTTTTTCACTTGGATTTTCAGAGCTTTCTTATCGGCACGATTGCGGGCATTGCGTTTCCGCGTCTGACGCAGACGTTTCTTGGCACTACTGGTATGCGGCATGGTGATTTCGGTTCCTGAAGACAGCTTTCAATTCGCACAAGGAACAAAAGCCCCCCTCACGCACGGGGAGAAGGGGCCGAGATCCGGTCCAACATAACGAGCTTTAGACGGCTTCGCCGATCTTATAACGAACAAACTTGAGCACTTCCAAGCCGGCCTCTTTGGCAACTTGGCCGAAGGTTTTCGATTCGTCGCGGATGTAGGGCTGCTCGACCAAGACGTTTTGGGCGTACCAAGTCTTCATTTGCCCCTCGGCGATCTTTTGGGCGATTTCCGGGGGTTTGCCCGTCTCGGCGGCTTTGGCTTTAGCGATTTCGAGTTCTTTGGCAACAATTTCCGCGGGCACTTCCTCGCGGCGCGTCGCTTTGGGCGTCGGCACGACGGCGGCAATGTGCATGCACAGTTCCCGCAAAAATTGCGGATTGGCCGATTGGCCTTGCACGGCTAACAGTACGCCGACGCTGGCATCGTGATGAATGTACTCGCCCATCAATCCCCCGACGATCCGGGTGAATCGCCCCGGTTTCATATTTTCGCGGATCAAACCGATGCATTCGGCCAGTCGATCGGCTACGGTTTTGGAGCTATCGCCGAAATAAGGTTGAGCCAGCAGCTCTTCCACGTTTTTGGGATCTTTCAAGGCTACTTGCTTGGCCAAATCGTTGGCCAGGTTCACGAAATGCTCGCTTTTCACCACGGGAGCACTTTCGCAAAGCACCTCAATGATGGCTCCAGTTTGGCTGGCGGGGTCGATGAAGACGGCAATGCGCCCTTCGGCGGTTTCGTTGCCGATGCGTTTATCGACGACGCCTTTCATTTTGATGCGGAGATATTCGATCGCTTTTTCGATATCGCCGCCCGTTTCTTGGAGTGCCTTTTTGCAGTCCATCATCGGCAGGTCGGTTCGTTTCCGCAGTTCGTTGACGGCAGCGGCGGTAATCGTGCTCATGGTCTAGTCAGGCTCCCCCGACGAGAAATCGTCTCGCAGACGAACGCTGGAACGCCCAGGCAATACGGCGCGAGACGTCCTTTTGGAGAAAGTTTACTCAACGACGGCAGTGGTGGCCTTCGGATTCGACGGTTGGCTCGCTGTGCTACGCGGCGGTTGTGGTCGGGCTTTGTCGGCTTGCTCGGGTGGTAGAGCCGCTTTACCTTCGAGCACCGCGTCGGCGAGTTTGGTCAGGACGACTTCGATCGAGCGAATACTATCATCGTTGCCGGGGATCGGCAGATCGACCAGATCGGGGTCGCTATCGGTGTCGATCAGCGCTACCGTGGTGATGCCCATGCGTTGGGCTTCTTTGATCGCAATGTGTTCTCGCTTCGGGTCGATCACCACCAGGGCATCGGGTAAGCGGACCATGTCGCGGATGCCTTGCAGGTTTCGGCGAATTTTCATCAATTCTCGGCTCAGCGTGGACACCATCTTCTTCGAGTAGGTGCGGATTGCTGCGGTTTCCGGGGCACGGGCTAGTTCCAGCTTGCCGGTTTCTCCCATCATCGTCTTCAAATAAGCCTGCATGTCTACTTTGGCAGGGTTCTCACCGGCAGGGAGCCACATCGCTTCCAATTCTTGCAAACGCTTCAGCCGACTGCGAATGGTGCGGTAGTTCGTCAAAATGCCCCCCAACCAACGCTCGCTGACGTAGGGCATGCCACAGCGGGTGGCGTGGTGTTCCAACAACTCTTTGGCCTGACGTTTGGTCCCGACAAACAGCACGAGATTGCCTCGCGCCACCAATTGCGAGATGTAGCGGTAAGCGCGGAGTAGACCGCGAACGGTTTCCCGCAGGTCGATGATGTGAATGAGATTGCGTTTGCCGTAAATATACGGACGCATTTTCGGATTCCAACGGCTCGCCCGATGTCCGTAATGGACACCCGCTTCGAGCAATTCCTTTACTTCCACGATTGCCACGCAATACCCTCCTGACCTACGATGGGTTTGCCCCACGGGAAATGCATATTCATCTGGTCAGCCTCCCACAGCGGGGGGGTGCCCCCAGGTTTGCCAAAAAGACGTTTCAAGGGATTTATCGTAGCAATTTTTGCGCGATGGGTCAAATATTTCCGACACAATTTTTGCCGGCTTTCTGCGGTAGGATTTCCTGAGACATCCCCCGGAAAATGGCCTCCCCAGAGACCATCCCTCGAAACTTTCAGCCGATGGTGCCGACACTTACACACGCATGATGTATTGTGGCTGGATCATCTGTGGGACACGATGCCGGTTCCTCCGCTCCTTGGTGGAGCGTCAACCTTTCGGCGGTTTGAACTCGGGAGCGAGCCAATGGCGCAGGAAGTCGAGCGATTGTTGCGCGATTGCGATCGCGTTGTGCGAGTGCCGACTCAGTTCGACGCAAAGGCCTCCACGGTAGTCGATTGCACGCAGACCAGCGAACACGTCTGCGAAGTCGATCTCTCCCTCGCCGAACGGTAGGTGGTCGTGAACCCCAAACTTCATGTCTTCGATATGCACGTTCCACAATCGCGGGGCATGACGCACGATCCGGGAAGAAATCGGTAGTTCGCCGAGGCATTGCAAATGCCCGATGTCCAGGGTCAAGCCAAAGTGGGGATGATTCACATGATCGAGCAATTCTTCATACCGAGCCATGGTGTCGATGAACATTCCCGGTTCCGGCTCAAAGGCGAGGCGAATTCCTAAAGGTGTGGCCAGATCGCACAGAGTTCGGCAACCGGCGACCAGTCGATCCAGCACCATGGTCGCAGGGGCCGAATCCAACGCCGTCCCCGACCAGAAACTGACCACTTCCGCATTCAGTTGATGCGCCAACTCGATTGCTCGCCGCAGAAAGTCGAGCCGAACGGCCCGTTCGCTCGCTGTGGCACTCACCAACGTCGGCTGATGCTTGCGTCGGCGATCGAGCAAGAAACGTGCCCCGGTTTCGATCACATAACGCAGACCGTGGCGATCTTGCAACTGTCGAACGGCACGGACCTGGTCGGCCAAGTCGGAGGCATACGGATCGAGCGCATGATAATCCAACGTCAGCGCGACACCTTGATAGCCGAATTCGGCGAGCAATTCGATCGCATCCAGCAAGCGATGATGCGCAAATCCGTTGGTGTTGTAGCCAAGCCACATTTCGCTTTGTCCATTGTGGGAAGGGGGTTTCGCTGTCGTCGTCCCGTGTACGATCGAACCGAGAGCCACGAAATCCCGGGAGGCTTCTGCCACCTAAGTCTGACTTGGCCTCTCCCCCCAACGGCTAAGTTAGCCTCCACAACGCGGTCGGCCAGCGCAGCCGCGGGAATTGTTCGCCGAATTGGGCGATATACTGAAGCAGCGGTCTATGTTTGCTCCCGGAAAAAGAACCTGATCAGCATCTAGCAATTGGGGGCGGCTCGGTGTACAAACAGATTGCCCGAGTTCTACTCGCTTGGCCCAACCTTAGGACGATTGCCTCAGTGGAATGGAGGCTTCGACGATCCATGGTGGTTCGACTTCGCGTTTGGCTGACCATTGGCATTTTCGCTCTGACTGCCCCGGCTCTGGCGCAACAACGGCCGTCGAATCAGGAAGCGTTGGCCATCCAAAAACTGATGCAAGATGCCATCAGTCGTGCGGAACCGTCGATTGCCTGCGTCTTGGTGTCGCGTTCCGAGCGCTACAAGGAATTTGAGGTGCCCCCGCCTCCTTCGGTGGAACCGGGCTATCTGGGATCGTTCGATCCGCGGCCGATTCTCGATCGTCCTTTCGAGAACGATCGACGCCGGGAATTGGCCAAACGCCTCGATCTGAGCGATCCTGAAAATGTCCCTGAAAGTTATGGCTCGGGGGTCGTCGTCGATGCGCGGGGATTGATTTTGACCCCGTTTCACGTCGTCCGCGATGCGACCAAAATATTCGTTCGTCTGCCGGGGGGACGAGGTTCCTACGCGAACATTCACGCGGCAGACTCGCGAAGCGACTTAGCCATACTCAAACTGATCCAACCGCCTGCGGATTTGCAAGCATTGTCGTTCGGGGATGGTGCCAACGTCCGCAAAGGTCAATGGGTGCTGGCCTTAGCCAATCCTTACACGGCCGGGTTTCGCGACGGTAGCCCTAGTGCCTCGTGGGGGATCGTGGCAAACATCCGTCGTCGGCCTCCGGGAACGCCACGCGAGGAAGAGCGGCTGCGCACGCTGCACCAGTATGGCACGCTGATCCAGGTAGACGTTCGTTTGAATCTCGGTTGCAGTGGGGGGGCTTTGCTCAATCTCGACGGCGAATTGATCGGACTGACTACCGCAGTGGCAGCGGTGGCCAACGGCGAAGCGTCCGGCATCTACGCTTTGCCCCTCGATGCCAATCTGAAGCGGATCATCGAAGTACTCAAACGCGGGGAGGAAGTGGAATACGGTTTCCTCGGTGTCGCGGCGGCTCCGCCGGGCTTCCGTGCGAGCGAAGGACTCCTGCTGACGGTTGTCACTCCAGGTTCGCCGGCCGATCGAGCGGGCTTGAAGCCCGAGGACATCATCTTGGAGGTCAATGGCAATCCCATACGCGATACCGATGATTTGTTTCTCCACGTTGGGGCAGCACTCTCCGGTAGCAAAGCGAAACTGAAAGTACAATCGCCCGGCAGCAAACCGCGTGAAGTCGTGGTATCGTTGGCCAAATTCGCCTACCCTGGACCGTTCATCGCATCCTCGCGGCCGGCGTCGGTGATGGGGCTAAGGGTCGATCATGCTAGCGTGCTGATGCAAACCGCTCGGCTCCGCTCGATTCCCTTTGGCGTGGTCGTCCGCGAAGTCGAAGCGGGCAAACCTGCGGAAGCCAAGTTCAAAGGGCTGGTGGAGGGGGGCCGATTGCTCATCACCCAGGTCAATGGGGTGCCCGTCGGATCGCCGGAAGAGTTTTACCAAGAGGCACGCAAACATCAGGTGTTAGAATTGTCCGTGGCCGATCCGCAACGGCCGAACGATACGCCACGGATAATTCGCTTGCCGTGAATCCATCAAATTGGGTCTTGAGAGACTACGCATGCGTTACGCGATCTGCAACGAAACCTTCGGGGATTGGGAGCATCAATGGGTCTGTGCCGCGGTGGCAGAGGCCGGGTACACCGGATTAGAAATCGCGCCGTTCACGTTGGCCCCCCGGATCACCGAGGTGTCGGCCCAATGCCGACAGGAGTTGCGACGCCAAGCGGAACAAGCCGGGCTGACGATTTTGGGCTTGCATTGGCTGTTGGCTAAGACCGAAGGCTTCATGCTGACCTCGCCCGATGCGACGGTGCGTGCCCAGACAGCGGTCTATCTGGGCGAACTCGCCCGTGCCGCACGCGACCTGGGGGGGAATATCCTCGTGCTCGGTTCGCCGATGCAACGTAAAATTCCCCCCGGAGCAACCCGTGCCCAAGCCGAGGATTTCGCCGTCGATACGCTCACGCAATTGCTGCCGTATCTGGAAGAAACTCAGGTATTCCTCTGTTTGGAACCCTTAGCCCCGAGCGAAACCGATTTCATCCAGACCGCAGCCGAGGCGAAGGCGATTCTCGATCGGCTTCAACATCCTTATGCCAAGCTGCATTTGGATGTCAAAGCCATGTCTTCAGAATCGCTGCCGGTGCCGGAAATCATTCGCCAGTATCACGGCATCCTGAAACATTTCCACGCCAACGATAAGAATCTCCGTGGTCCGGGTTTCGGCGAAGTCGATTTCGTCCCTATCTTCCAGGCGTTGCGGCAAGTGGGATACAATGGTTGGGTATCGGTGGAAGTGTTTGACTATACCCCAGATCCTATCACCATAGCTACGCAGAGCATCCGTTACATGCGGGAGTGTGAAGCCCAGGTCGGATGAGCCTCCGCGCTTGGTGCTGATACTCCGTCGACTCACGTCGGACGGTTCGCCGGGGCAAGGCGCAAGAGCCGACGACGCCAGTCATCGGGTGCTCCCGATACTCCGTCGACTGACGTCGACGGCTCGCCAGTTTCGGCCGACGACGCGCGTTGTCGAGGGATTCAATCCGCGGTTTGCTTTGCTTTTGTCCCACAACGCGCCTAAGATCAGGGCATGAGTATCGCTATTGCATGCCGCGCTCTGCGCAAGACTTATCCGGGTAAAACGCCTGTCGAGGCTGTTCGTGGTTTGGATCTCACCATCCACGTCGGCGAATGCTTTGGCTTGCTTGGCCCCAATGGTGCCGGCAAGACTACGACGTTGGAAATTTTGGAAGGGCTACTCGAACCGAGTGCCGGCGAGGTCGAATTGTTCGGCTTACGCTGGGATCGCGATGAGGGGGAATTGCGCCAGAAATTAGGCATCTCCCTGCAACAGACGCAACTTGCGGATAAATTGACCGTCGCGGAGACGGTGCGGTTGTTTCGCAGTTTCTATCGAGATGGCCTGACTCCGCAAGCGGCCATCGAGCGTGTCTCTCTGCAAGAGAAAGCACGCAGCTCCGTCGTGCAGTTGTCCGGGGGCCAAAAACAACGCTTGGCCGTCGCGTGTGCCCTGGTCGGCAATCCCGAGTTGTTATTTCTCGATGAACCAACGACCGGGCTA
>CALEEC010000344.1 GCA_937949245.1 uncultured Gemmataceae bacterium
GGGCGACTATTACGATTTCTTCCCTCTGGCCGATGGGCGTTGGGGACTGTTGATTGCCGATGTCAGTGGTCATGGCACTCCCGCGGCCGTGCTGATGGCCATTACCCATTCGCTGGCTCACACCTACACCGGGCCACCGGCACCAGCAGGGTTGTTGTTGCAGCACATCAATCGGCACCTGACGGCACGTTACACCCGAACCGCCGCGGCGTTCGTGACGGCCTTTTACGCCGTCTACGATCCGGCGACGGCCATGCTGACCTTTGTCAGTGCCGGCCACACTCTGCCAAGGTGGTTGCGTAGCGCGGCGGGAACAAGCGAACTGCTGCCGGTGGCACCACGACTGCCTTTGGGCATCTTCGCCGATGAAATCTACCCCGAACGACAAATTTCCCTCGCACCGGGCGATTGCGTGGTACTGCTGACCGATGGCATCACCGAGGCGCTGTCCCCCGAGGGCGAACCGTTTGATTTGACCGCGCTGGAGCGGGGCTTGCAACCACCGCATTCGACGGCGGCACAATTACGCGATGCCGTGTTGCTAGCACTCGACAGACACACGCATCGGCAACCGTTAGCCGACGATCGCACCCTGTTGGTGCTTCGGCGTCGGAATTGATGAATTGAGAAGTTGCCATCGACGCGATGGATGGTGGATAATGCAGGAGCCATTGTCGCGACGGAGAGAGAATAACAGGGATACACCGATCGCTACCGGTGCGCATCGGCTCTGTCTCTGGGGGCAGATCTGGGGGGAATCGCCATGCGTTGGGGAATTGGCTGCACATTCATCGCCCTACTGACATGCTCAAGCGGGGCAATGGCACAACCACGCTCGGAACTCGACTACGTTCCGGGAGACACGGCAATCTTCGTGCATGTACGCCTTGCCGAAATTTGGAAGTCGGAAGCCGCGAAAGACCTCCGCGCGTTCCTGGCCAAAGCCGGCCCGAAAGCGATCGAAGCGTTCGACCGCCGTTTTGTACCGACGCCCTCTTCCGTCGAGCGGATCACGGTCTTCATCCTCATGCGTTCGGTCGATAAAGATCAGCCTCCGCAACCCGAACCGCTGATCGTGTTTCGCACCAATCAAGCCGTCCCGACAGAGCAACTGCTCAAAAGTGCCATGCCCAAGGCCGTCCGCAAAAAAGCTCCCCGCGGCGAATGGTTCGATGATGCCGATACGCGAACCGGCTTGGCGTTTCTCGATGCCAACACCCTTTTCATCGGCGAAAGCCCGACAGTGGAAGCGTTCCTGACCGCGCGTCCCAAGCCGGACGGCCCTATGGCGGCTGCGGTCGCTGTCGCGGCAAACAAGCCGTTGACCATTGCTCTCAATCCCTCGTTGATCCCCCCCAGCGAGTTGGAAAGTGTTCCTCTCCCGTTTCGGCCGTTGTTCGCTGCGAAGTTGGCTTATGTGACTTTGGAACTGACCCAGAGAGCCAAGTTGGAAGCGGTGTTGCGGTATGCCGATGCCTCGGCATGCAGCGAAGCCCAAGATGCCCTCAAGGGGGTGATGGTGTTGGCCAAGCAAGAATTGGAGTTTCTCAAGCCGCAGTTGGAAGCTCAAGTGTTCGGCGATCCGAAACGTGTCGGCCCCAGTCCGCTGGACGAACTGCCCGAGGCGGCCATGGCGTTGCTCGGCTTGGCCGCGATCGAGGAAGTCAAGCAATTGCTCGAACGATGGCCGATCACGGCCCGCGGCAACGAGTTGGCCTTTTCGGTGCAGGTGAACAGCACGCCGCTTTCGATGATGCTGGCATCGACGAGCATCGGCATTGGCCTTTTGTTACCCGCGGTGCAGAAGGTCCGCGAAGCGGCCACACGAATGACTTCGATGAACAATCTCAAACAACTGGCTCTCGCCTTCCATAATTACGAGTCCGCTTATGGAAAGTTTCCCAATCTCGCCAACGTCGATAAGACCGGCAAACCGCTGTTGAGTTGGCGGGTGCATTTGCTGCCATTCCTCGAGCAAGAGGATCTGTATCGGCAATTCAAACTCGATGAACCGTGGGACAGCGAACACAACAAGAAACTGATCCCGTTGATGCCGAAGGTGTTCGCCAATCCGCGTTTGCCCACGGAACCGGGGTACACGACTTACCAGGCGTTCGCTGGAACCGATACCGCGATGCTGCTGCGTGGAGCACGTAACTTCCAAAATATCACCGATGGCACCTCGGTCACGATTTTGTTCATCGAAAGTAGCGATCCGGTGATTTGGACCAAACCTGAGGATATTCCTTACGATCCGAAAAAGCCGTTGCCGGACTTGGGGCGGAAGTTTCGCAATGCCGTCAACGCAGCGATGTGTGATGGCTCGGTGCGTGCGTTGAACCTCGCCGCGATCAAAGAAGCCAGCCTCCGCGCCGCGATCACCGCGAACGACGGCCTCCCCGTCGATCTCCCCTGAGGTTGTGAAACCTGGACAGAATCCCCCGCCGACTAGCGTCGTCAGTTCCTGTGTTTTCGAGCCGCGGACGCCAGTCGGCGGGTATTGCGGAGACTCGCGACGATTGGCGAAAAACCACCCGACGACTCGGTCGTCCGCTCCTGGCGGGCCGGGAACGTAAGTGACCGGAGGTGTTGGAATCCCCCGACGACGCGAGTCGTCTGCTCCTGGCGGCCGTCGATATTCGTCGACGGGGGAGCTGCTAAGAGATCGTCCGCATGTCTAATAGCCTGTCCAAAAAGCCCCGGTCGGCCTATCAATTGAGTCATGAGCAGAAAGCAGTATCCCTCGGACTTGACCGACGCTCAGTGGCGGCGGCTCGTTCACTTAGTCCCGAAGCCGAAGCCGGGTGGGCGTCCGCCG
>CALEEC010000345.1 GCA_937949245.1 uncultured Gemmataceae bacterium
GCAGTGTTTCGCCATAGCAAGAAGCCCAGCGATGCATGGGCCGACTGGCCCACCGCTGGTTGCTCCCAACGAGGTCGGTCATGTCGCATTTCGTCTGTCATTTGGAAGGCAGTATCGATGGCACGCGATTGCCTGCGGATCAGGTCTATGGTTTGCATCAAGGCCGGCCAATCTGCGTGCGTTACGACTTGGCCGCAGTGCGAAATGCGGTGAGTCCCGAAGTGATTGCGTCTCGGCCGCCGATTTTGTGGCGTTATCGCGAATTGCTGCCCTTGCCGCGACAGGTCGAACCGGTGTCCCTGGGCGAGGGAATGACCCCGTTGCTCGATTGTCCTCGCTTGGGCCAAAGGCTGGGGCTGCGACGGTTGCGAATCAAGGACGAAGCGCAGTTGCCTACCGGCAGTTTCAAAAGTCGCGGCATGACCGTGGCGGTGAGCATGGCGAAATATTTGGGCATACGTCGCTTGGCCTTGCCGACCGCGGGGAATGCCGGGGGGGCGGCGGCCGCGTATGCCGCTCGTGCCGGCATCGAATGTTTCGTCTTCATGCCCCACGATACGCCGGTGGTCAATCAGATGGAGCCGGTTTTGTTCGGTGCCAAGGCTTTCCGCGTCAACGGACTGATCCACGACTGTGGCCGACTGGTCCGCGAAGCCGCTCCGCAGATGGGATGGTTCGATCTATCGACCTTGAAAGAACCTTACCGCTTGGAAGGCAAAAAAACCATGGGCTTGGAGTTGGCCGAGCAACTCGGCTGGCGTTTGCCCGACGTGATTCTCTACCCCACCGGCGGAGGCACCGGCCTGATCGGGATGTGGAAGGCGTTCGCCGAGTTGCGCGAATTAGGCTGGCTGCGTTGCGATCACTTACCGCGCTTGATCAGTTGCCAAGCCGAAGGCTGTGCCCCGATCGTGCGAGCGTTCGAGCGCGGCCAACGCTTTGCCGACGAGTTCCCGAACGCAACGACGGTGGCCAGTGGCTTACGCGTGCCGGTCGCGGTCGGCGATTTCCTGATTCTCGACGCGATTCGTGCCAGTGGCGGCCGAGCGGTCTGCGGGGCGGAAGCGAAAATCGCTTTCTGGATGCGGGAAGCCTCCCGACTGGAAGGCATCAGCATTTGTCCCGAAACCGCGATTTGTTTCGACGTGCTCGAACGCTTGCTCGCCGATGGTACAATCGACACCGATCAGGAGGTGATAGTCTTCAACACCGGAGCGGCACAGAAATATCTAGAAGCGTTCCCCATCGATTTACCGAAGTTGGATAAAGCTTGGCCGATCGAACGCCTACTGCAAGTGATCCAGGCGTAGGCGTTCGTTGTCAAACCGAGCGGCGGGCGTCAGCCCCCGTGCCTTGCCTCCCGGCGAAACCAAACCAAAACCAAACCACGGCGGGCGGACGCCCGACGTTCGGGGCGGCAAACCGGGGTTTCTCGCTGACTGACGCATCGGCGTGCCATCGACGATCTATCGGCTCTCCCCTACCTGTTGGTGTTCAAGACCAAGAAGTAGGGAAGATCGCAACGCCCATTGCTTGAGCCACGACAACGCCGAAACAGGGATCACGACACCGTCGTCGGGGAAACTGAAGCGGACGGGTGCAGGGGACCGTTGACCGATATGGCGGGTTTCGGTGCCTCCGCTGCCGAAGTCTCGGGCGCGGTTTCGAGCAGCCAGTGGCTCCAGCCCCGCACCCGCTCGGTCAGTTGATAAAACACCGGCACCAATAGCAGGGTCACCAACGTCGAAAGCAACATGCCGCCAATGATGCCGCGGGCCATCGGTGCCCGTGTCTCGGCTCCCGGCCCCAAGCCGACCGCGGCAGGAACCGCGGCTGCCACACAGGCTACCGAGGTCATCAGAATCGGACGCAAACGTATCGGGCAAGCCGTCAGAATCGCTTCCCGGACGCTCTTCCCCTCGGCACGCAGTTGATTGGTGTAGTCCACCAAGATAATCGAGTTCTTCTTCACCAATCCCATCAACAGAATCAGGCCGATCAGACTCATCATGTTCAAGGTGTCGCCCGTCAGCCAGAGCGTCACTAGTGCCCCCGTCACCGCGAACGGCAGAGCCAATAGCACCGTCAGCGGATGCACAAACGAATTGAACTGCACTGCAAGGATCATGTAGGCGATCATCACTCCCAGGATCAACGCAAAGACCAGGCTATGAATCGTCTCTTGCATCGCTTGGGCGTTGCCCAGATCGACTACTTGGAATTCTTCGCTGGGCAAGATGGCTTGGGCGATCTGCTGACATTGGCGAATCGCTTCACCTTGCGACACTCCCGGGGCAGGACTGGCGGTGATCTCGATTTTGCGTTGATGCTTGTAGCGGTGGATCACCGGCAAAGTCGAAACCGTCGTTCGCGTGGCTACATCGGAAAACGGCACCATCTGCACCGCAGAACTGGCCAAGGTGTTCGGAGGCAAGGGAAGCGGATCGATCTGGTTGGGCGATTCGCGGTACGGTTCGGTCAGTTTGATGCGGATGTCTTGCCGACGATCGCCGAAAGTGAACTTGCCGACGCGTTGTCCCCCAACCAAGGTCGCGGCCGACGACGCTAACTGCTCGACCGGGATGTTGAGCAAGGCCAATTTCTCGCGGTTGGGGACGATCCGTTCTTCGGGCATGCCGGGGCGATAGTCGCAGTCGATGTCTTGCACCATGCCGCTGGCCCGCATTTCGTCCATGATGCGGACGGCAAGGGCCGGCAATTCGCTCCATTTGCCGATCAAGGCGAAATCGATCGGATCTCCCCGTTGGGCAGTGAACCCTTCCAGCGACAGATCCCGCATCACGATCCGCACGTCTTCGATCTGCTCTAGTTTGGCCCGCACTTCTTCCATGATTTGGCGTTGCGTTTTCGTCCGCTGCGCTTGCGGCAGCAGGTGTACGAAGATGTCGGCTTCATGGATCACTTGCCCATTTTCCCCGCCGATCGTGGTCAAAATCCCCGCGACATCTTCGCGGTAGGCCAACACGTCTTCGCATTCCTGCACCAGATCGTTGACTTGCTTGAGCGAGGAACCAACCGGCGCAATGACGCGGATGACGAATCGGCTCTGGTCTTCACTGGGGATCAATTCGCGTCCCAAAACGTCGAAGCCTAACATTCCCACCGCGATCAGCACCAACACAAGCCCACACAAGAGAATCACCGAAGGGTGGTCGAGGCTGATGCGTAACGATCGCTGATACCAGGAAGTCAGTTTCGCCAAAGTCCAATCGACGGGCGTCAGCAGCAGCGGTCGCAAGACAAAGCGTTCGACATACGAGTAAAGCCACCCTAGGTAGCGGATCAAGGCAAAGCCCACGAAGAATTCGGTGGCCGCGGCGATGGCCCACCACGATAATTGCGTCGATGCCTCCCCCTGCGGTGGCTCGAAGCGACGCACCGCCCAGCCGAAGTCGGCCAGAAACGGCACGATCAGCCCCATCAGACGTAGCCCCGTGCCCAGCAATGCCAGCGCCCCTCCCACGACGGCGGCCAACTCCCAACGCTGCCGGGGAACACGCCAACGCTTCGGATCGCGGACATTCAGAAAGAAGGCACACAGCATCGGTGTCAATGTCAAAGCACAGATCAACGACAAAAACACCGCCACCCCGACCGTGACGCCGAACTGGAAGAAAAACTTGCCGATCGTCCCAGACATGAAGGCGACTGGTAAGAAGATCGCCATAATCGAAAACGTCGCTGCCATGGCCGCGAAACTGATTTCTTTCGAGCCTTCCAAGGCCGCCTGCAGCCGCGATTTGCCCATCTCTCGATGCCGATAGATGTTCTCCAAGACCAAGATGGCATCATCAACGACCACCCCTACCGACAGCGACAACGCCAACAGGGTCATCAAATTGATGGTGAACGGCTCCAAGCCGAACAACTCCATGCCATAACGCATGACAAAGAAGGTGCCGATCAGCGAAGTAGGAATCGCCAGGCAGATGTTCAGCGTCGTACCGATCGAACCGAGAAACAGAAAGCAAACGATCGCGGTGAGCAGCACCCCGAGCAACAGCGTCAGTTGCATCTCGGCAATGTTTTCACGCACAAACAAGGAGTAATCGACCGGCACCGCTAATTCGACGCCCGGCGGCAGGATCTTGCGCAATTGCGGTAGTTCGGCTTTGACGTTCTCGCAGACGCGTACCAGATTGCCCCCCATCGCTTTGCGAATGCCGATGGCCACCGCGGGCAAGCGGTTGTAACGCGCCAAGGTACGCACATCCATGGTGCCATCTTCGACCACCGCGACGTCTTTCAGGTAGATGGCTTGCCCGTTGCGTTGGTCGATCAGCAGATTGCGAATCTCTTCCAAGTCATACGCCTCGGCCATGATGCGGACGTTGAATTCGACCTTGGCGCTGTTGATGATGCCGGCAGGTAGTTCGACGTGTTGCCGTTGCAATGCCGTGCGAATGGCGTCGGCACTCAGGCCATAGGAACGCAACTGATCGGGATTCAGCCAGATCCGCACGTTACGGGTACGCAGGCCGCCGAATTGCACGCCCCCGACGTCGGCAATTGCCGATAGCCGCGGTTTCAGTTCCTTCTCGGCAAAGTCGCTGAGTTTGCCAACCGACATTCCCCCGGAAATCGTCAGCCACAGCACCGGCAAATTGTTCGGATTGACTTTGGTAATCACCGGTGGATCGATTTCACGCGGGAGTTTCCGTCGGGCCGCCGCGACGGCGTTTTGCACCTCCTGCATGGCCACGTCGATGTTACGATCCAGGCGAAAATAGATCGTCACTAGACTGGCCCCTTGCAAACTCTGCGACATCACATAATCGACCCCCTCGACCCCCGAGATGGCGTCTTCCACGACATCGGTGACATCGCTATCGACGACATCCG
>CALEEC010000346.1 GCA_937949245.1 uncultured Gemmataceae bacterium
CAGAGGTGCTGATGCGTATCGACAATCGGTATCATCTTAGTCTGATCCTTTGCGAACCCACAGAGAGGAGCCACCGCGGCGACTGCCGACGCGGCCAAAAAGTCTCGACGATTCATCGGTCGGATTCTCCGATAAGCGACCTTCGGTTTCGTGGCGATTGTAGCATAATCTGCCCAGCACCATCGAAACAAAAAACTTGCAGATTGTGCCCCCAAGCAGGGCCGATTGCGTACAATGGAATGCCGTTTGACCTTTCGTCGGTTCCGGTCCTTCCCCATTTAGCCGGAGGCTTCCGCGATGGCTCTCTCTGCCGCTCAACTCGAACAACAAAAGCAGCAAGCCGAGGAATTGCTGTTCTCGGGACCACAGAAACTCGGTTTCGTCAAAGCCTTATTCTTTGGCCATTTCCGTTCCGACTTGGTGTTTCCGTATCCGACGTTGTCTCCGCAGCAGCAATCGTTGGCCGATCAGGCAGTTTCGGCGGTACGGGATTTTGCCCAGCAAGCAATTGATGCCGCGTGGATCGATCGCCATTCCGAAATTCCCGACAGCGTGATCCGCGGTCTGGGCGAACTAGGTATCTTGGGGATGACCGCACCGCAAGAGTTTGGCGGAAAGGGCTTTTCGCAGCAGATGTACTGCCAGGTCATGGAAGTCCTCGGCGGGCACGATGCCTCGACGGCCGTGTTTGTCAACGCGCATCATAGCATTGGCATTCGAGCATTGCTTTTGTTTGGCACCCCCGAACAACAACGCCGCTGGCTCCCTGAGTTGATCCGCGGCAGCCAACTCGCGGCTTTCGCCCTGACCGAGGAGCAAGCCGGTTCCGACGCTGGCAACGTGCAAACGACCGCGACCCCGACTCCCGATGGAACCGGCTTCCTGCTCAACGGGAGCAAACGCTACATCACCAACGGCGGCATCGCGCAGGTGCTGACGGTAATGGCCCGTACCCCGGCTCCCACGCCCCGCGATCCCCAGGCCAGCAAAGTCACCGCCTTTTTGGTCACGCCCGACATACCGGGGTTCGAGGTACTGGAAACTCGGGCCGACAAGTGCGGCATTCGCGGCACCGCGACCGGGAAACTGAAGTTTACCAACATGTTCGTCCCCCGCGATCACGTCCTGGGACAAATCGGCAAAGGGTTGAAAGTGGCTTTGACTGTGCTCGATTTCGGTCGAACCACCTTCGGTGCCACCTGCACCGGCGTGGCCAAACGCTGTCTACGCGATGCGATAGCTCACGTCCAAACTCGGGTGCAGTTCCAACAACCGCTCGCGGCCTTCGAATTGGTCAAGAAGAAAATCGCCTTCATGGGGGCAACCACCTACGCGATGGAGGCACTCACCCAGCATTGCGCAGCGCTGATTGATCGCGGAACCGAAGACTACATGCTCGAAACCGCGATCTTGAAGGTGTTCGCGACCGAGCATTTGTGGACGATCGTCAACGACACCATCCAGCTTTTCGGCGGGAAAGCCTATTTCACCGATCAGCCCTACGAACGCATGATGCGGGACGCTCGCATCAACACGATCGGCGAAGGGGCCAACGAGGTGCTGAAGGCGTTCATCGCGGTGGTCGGCTGTCGTGGGCCCGGGATGGAATTGGATCAGATCCGGCGGGGCTTGTCGAGTCGGCCATGGCGTGCTGTACCGCAAGCATTGCGGTACGCTGCGGCGAGTTTCGGACGTTGGCTCAGTCTGCCTCGAATTCAACCCCGCAGTGCCGGCCTGCGTGCCGAAGCCCGGCGTTTGGCCCAACGCGTGCGGGCTTTCGGTTTCGCCATTCCACGAGTGTTTGCTCATTGCGGTTCGGAAGTGGCATTCTTGGAAAGCCAGTACCTGCAAGAACGCCTCGCCGATGTGGCCATCGACTTGTACGCCTCTGCCTGCGTGCTAAGCCGACTCGACGCCACCTTGACGCATCGCCCCAATGATACCACCCTGGAAATCGAGGCGGAACTGAATGCCGGACGCTACTTCCTTACCCTGGCCGATCGACGCATTCGGCTGAATCTGGCTCAATTATGGGACAATGCCGATCGACAAACCACACGCACTGCCGAAGCACTGTATCGCGCCGGTGCTTTGTGATGGGGTAAGCAACCCGCGCCTTCCCGAGCCGACACTACCAACCGAGGCGAAGCAGCATGATGCCCCCTCCGCTCGCGTCACGGCCCACCGTAACGCCACGGGGCAAACGCCTCGGCTACACGAACTGCGGCAAGTTGGAGTGCCAAAGGTACGGTACGTTGGGGGACCCCAGGTGCGGCAATCTGTTTGTTCGCGGCATGGGAAGATCGTGCCGGCGGGTGTCACGTCAAACGGATCTGCCGTTCGATGTGGCGTAGAGCGGCCATCAGTAATTCGTACTGTTCCAAAAAACGATGCGAATCAATCTCGGCTTGGTTCAAAGTCGCGCCGAACAAGATCTGTATGTCGGGGCCGTCGTCGCATTCACGGCGCAAGTAGCGGAAGATGTATCCGCCATAGCTAACGTCGAACAAAATGCGGACGTTGCCCCCCTGTCGGCCCAGTTCGACAACTTGGTTGAGCATGGGCATCGATTGATGAATCCGCAACGCCGTAGCTCGCCAAGCGGCAATCTGCTCTGCGACGGTGCCGTGGGTCACCTCTTGAATCCGTTCCGCGATCGATGCGGTCGCTTCGCTCTCAGCGAGGATTTCGATTTGGTTTGGATCTTGCTTCGAGATGCGGTACAGCACGGCATAGTCCATGCCGCCGCGTAACCGGGTGTAGTGCCGCATCGCTTTAGCGCGATCCTTGGGAGTACGAAACGTCCGCGGGTCGCGGTGATAGAAGAACTGACAGTAGGTTACCATCCCGACGACAACGAAGCCGATAATCAACGAAAAGGCGGCCATCATCACGTTCGGCGGGGTTCGCTCCGCTTTCACCAAAGTGGCGAGTTCTGCCAAAGCCGCTTTCGGGTCGCTCGATTTCACCTCCCAACGCAACAATCCGTAGCCGAACAGAATCGTGCTGAAGGCCGCCGACAGGCACAAACCTTTGTGCGGATTGATCAACGCGCTTAAGATCGGCTTGCGTAAGATGGCCGACAGCAAACCGTACAGCGCACCGACGTAGACGAAGATCGTCATCAATTCCGGCATGTTAAATAACATGGTTGCGCTCCTGGTCGCGTCGTGACGGATTCCATCTTTATATATAAATAGTTTCGTCCTGAGTCGGTGAATATCTCGCTAATGTCCACCCAAGATATCTTACTCATCCTATCAATAAACAATTCCGAAAGCATAAGGCGAAACAGATGCCGAAGCTCGAGCAACGTCGGTAGCGGGTTTCAAAAATCGTAAGCCAAGCGGATGCCGAAGCCACTGAAGCTGCCGCTGGCCTGAGGGGCGGGTTTCTGGCGATGCATCCACAAGTAGTTGAACATGATCTTCGAGTTCGGATTGAAGTGCCAATTGACCCCCAACGTGACTCCGGTGAGGATGCCCCCCGCAATGCCGCTGTTGGTCAGATCGACATAATCGAAACGCACGCCCGCTTCCCAAGCGCCGGTGCCGGTGAAATGACTTTGGCCTTCGTGACGGCCCCAATTCAACGGCCGCTGCGGCCGAACTCGGCCATAGCTGGGCATGTCGCGGACCATCGGCCGATAATCGCCGGGCGTCAGGAAACGTAAAATCTCCGCCGAGAATCCCCAAAAAAACACGTCCCCGCGGGGTACCACGCCCTCAGGCAGTGATCCATCGGGCAAGGGCAAGCCCCCCGTGTAGGCATCGCCGATACGCGAGCCGGCGAATTCGATGCCCATCGTCCACGGCCCCTGCACCCCATGAACGTCCAAGGAAAACATTTGGATTCCATTGGGACCAAAAATCGGTCCTGTCTCCAAGAGCGACGGAATCTGGGTAGCCGCCCCGCCGCGGATGCTGGGACGAGCAATAAAGCGGGTGCTGTCGTTGGTCAAGGGCATAGCCCGCAGACTGAACGAACCACCGATAGCCACCCAGGATCGGCCGTCGTCTTCGTATTGGGGCACGACGCTGAGCCGACCCGAGAACGCATGCCGGCCCGAATCTCCCGCCCCCGAGGGAGAGTTCCGCGTATTGGTGCGGAAGAATCCTAACCAAGTGACGATCCGACGGTCGAGCCACGCTTGCGTCGCCGAGATACCATTGCTGAAAACATAGTCATCGCCAAAGGCATCGTAGACGGCCGTCCGTTCCAGAAACGGCAGAAACCGGCTGCTGACCGTGGTGGCAAACGTCAGATACTCCAACTGATGCCCCGCTTTGATGGTTCCCAGCCAAGGAACATCGTTCGCCGCAAGCCAAACCTCGGTAAAGAACACTCCCGGCACCGGTTCCGGGCGAAAGGTGCGGAAGTCGGCATAGCTCGCGAAATCGACTTCGGTAGCGAAGCTGAACATTTCCGAAAACGCCCCATCGGCACGCAAGCGGGTGCGCCGAAAGGTAGAACCGTCGAGCAACGGAGTCGGCAAGGTCGCTTGAAAGGCCGGGTCCGCATTGTAGAAGACGTTATCGAAGTGGGCACGACCTCCGATGTGAAGCCGAGTTCCATCGGAACCGCTGAACTGGAAGCCGTCTTTCCAACTCATTTGCACCTTTGGCGCGGTCGAGAAATCGTCGAGATGGGAACTAAGAGGACGAAGGTGAGTTTCCGCTGCGGCCGAAGCTTTTGGCGGATGGGACGCTTCGGGATTCGAGAAGGATGCGACATCAGTACGGACAGGCGATTCCGTTTGCCCTTGAGCGAATGCTAGGCTCCAACCGATTGCCAAGCTACTCCATAGCCAACGGCTACCCATGCGCATAACCATTCGAGCAGAGGTAAATACCTCCGCTCGCTCCCCCGTTGGAATCTGAGTCCCGGATCGTGCGTTACCTCCCCGGAGGTTCGCAGTCAAGAGGAAGGCGGGTTGAAGAGTCAAGAAATGTTGGTGAAGATCTCAGGCAGCAGGCTTCCAAGTGGTCAGCAGGCGTTTGCAGACCTGGTTTGCCTCGGCTTCGGGCCAAGGGGGGGGCAATTGAGGAGCGTAGGCCGCCCAATTCGACCAGTCCCGCAGTAGCCGCAGGTCCGCTTCCAATGCTGGCGTGCGGACGACTTGTTGGGCAAACCAATCGGCGATCGTTTGCTGGGGTCGCCGGCCAACACCCGCCCAACGGGCACGGCGTTCGAGAATCCGCAAAGCCGCTAGTACGCGCTGCTGCCAAGCCGCGGCCGGGAACCAACGCCAACGCAAAACCGCGAGTCGATCCCACAGACGTTTCCGCAGACGCCAAACCGACGTCAGCGTAATCGTGCCCAGGCTCAGCAATCCGATATGTTCCCAAGCCCACTGCATCAGTTCCAGCCACCAAGCCCACAGTCGTGCCAACAACGGACGTTTCGGCCCGATGACCTCGTAGCCTGGCGTGGGTTCTAGCACCAGCCAATCGCCGGTCGGTAAGAACACTTCTGGCCAGAAATGCAGATCGTCTTTGCCCACCGGGGTGTGTCGCGTCATGGGGTCGTAGTGTTTCGGATCCCCGTACAAACCGCTGAGGAATCGCGTCGGATAGCCCAACGCCCGCAGCAAGAGCGTCGCTGCGGAAGCAAACTGATAGTCCGGTCCCCGGCGATCCCGCAGCAGGAACGCCGACAATGGATCGCTCTCGCTCTCCGGCCAGCGATGCTGCGGGTCGTAGATGTAATCCTGGCGAAGATGCTCGATGACGGCGGAGATCTGTGGCCAACCACGCGGCAGACCACGGGTCCATTCCTGAGCCAATCGCGTCAGTTCGGGATTCCACGACGGCGGCAGCGTGAGATACTCGAAACGCGTGCCGGCAACGGTCGAAGGGAATTCGCAAGAGTCCAACTGGCCGTAATCGACAGTGTGGCATTCGGTTTCGACAATGATGCCGGAAGGCGTGGTGCGATCAGCGAATTTCAAGATGCGGTCTTGGCTCCAGGCGAAAAAATCGACGCGATCGACTTTGCCGATGCGAAACCGCGTCAGATGCGGCGGAGTCGGGATCAGCGCCCCTTCCGGGCGAGTCACCTTGATTTCGATGCGATCGTCTTGAGCGAAATACGACGGCAGTGCCCGTTCGCGCAGCAGCATCCAGTTGCTGTTGTGGTCCTTTTCCAGCCACGAGGTGTAGCGATTGACTGGGGCTTCGTGCCAAGTTCGGCCATCGAAACGATCGTAAGCGACCACGCGCAGGTGCAATGGAGTGCGACCGTAGATCTCGAACATCGCTCGGGCAGAACGATCCGACGGGGTGCCGACCTGTCGCGGACTGCGGCGATGGGTCGGAAATTCGCGGTTGGGGCGGAGGTTATCGGCCGGTTTCTTGTCCAGTTCGCCGACTTTGGTCGAGGGATCGAGAGCAATGGCACGTTCTTGCTCGGGATTGGGTTTGAATGGTTCGCCGAGCATGTCGTTCATGACATCGTACAAACTGGGCAAAGGCGAATCGAGGAAGGAATCAGTCTTGGTCATTCCGGTCGATTGGGGATTGTTCCCCGTGGTTTCGTCATCGCCATCGTTGACGCCCCCCCGGGCGAAGGGATCGTACCCTCCGGTCCCCCCCGAAGTCGGCAACCATTCGCCCAGCGTGCGTGCCACCGATTGCGGACCGACGACGATCAACAGTCCCACCACGGCGAACATCGCTGCCGCGATGACAAACGCCGGCCATGGCAAGCGTTCCCGCGTCGCTTGCACTTCGACGGCCACCAATCGATCCGGCGTGACAAACACCTGTTTCAGCCCATTCCAGTAGACCAGCATCAACCAGATGCTCCCCGTCGCGGTGTACAATCCCAGGCAGACCAATACGCCGGGATGATTGGTCATGGCCGCGGAAAACAACGTCAGAAACAAACTGACGATCGCGGCTAGGCGGAGGCACAACAGCCAACCGGCACACGCGGCCAAGCCCAAACCGACGTTGCGTAAGGCCAGCACCATTTGCAATTCCAACGGATAGCCTTCGCCAGTCATCTGCCGACGCAACGGTTCGACGAAAAACGGGGCCAAGCCCAAGGCCAAAAGCAGCAGAAAAACCCAAGTCGAGGGCGTGCCACGCGGGTGACGGGGAAGGGGCATCAGAGCAGCGACCCCCGCCGCGATGCCGACCCAGACCAACGCCAAGCCGACGCTGGCCCAAACCGGGCGGGTATCGACCGCGGCAATCTCGACGGCCACCGCCGAACAAGTCAATAACGCAAAGGTCACACGCCGAACCACTTTCGACCATTCAGGAGCCATGTTGCGCCTCTCGCCAACCTCCCTTAAGCAGTGCCGGGATGCGTTCGATGCTGTCTATGTCCAACCAAACGGGCCACGAGATGCCACACGAAGGAACCTCGGCACCGAAAGCAGCACTACGCAAGATCACCCAATGTTGCGTCTCGGGATCACGCAGTCCGCGGCGTACCGCGGCAGAAACGCGATCGGTAGTAACAATGATTTGCAGTCCTTCGCGGAACTGGGCACACGCCGGACTGGCGAGCGTTTGTTCCAGAGGTCGTGAGGCCGAGTGCGGTAGACCGGCCAGCGTGTCGAGCAAACGATGCAATTGCGCCGTTCCGCTGGCCGGGGAAAGGTGACCATCGGCCCAAGCCAAGGCGATCTGTGCCCCGTGATTGAGCCAACCTCGGGCAAAACTGGCAACAATGCGGATGGCCCATTCCAGCGAATTTCCCGCTTCTGAAGAAAGATGGACCTGCGCATCGGTATCGAGGACCAACTGGATGACCGGTCGAGCGTTCGATTGGAGTTCGCAAACGATCAAACGATCGTGCTTTGCGGATTGTCCCCAGTGAATCCGCCGGGGCGAGTCGCCGCGACGGTAAGGCCGCACCCCGATGACATCACCATGCGAACCGACCTTGCTACGCGAGACGTTGCCTTCGATCTGCGAGTCGCCGGCCATGGGAGGAACGGGGCCGACTGGAAAGGTTTTCGGCCAAACGATCAGGGGCGCGAACACCCGTAACGGTCGTCGTGTCTCCCAAAGGCCAAACGGGAACCCGGTGGTCAGTTGGGGCGGGGAAAGGGGATAGATTCCTCGCTTCGGCGGCGTAAACAGCCAGCGACAAACGGCGCTGCGTCGCTTGGGAGCGGCCGCGATCCCCGCCACCGCTTCCGTCGCTGCG
>CALEEC010000347.1 GCA_937949245.1 uncultured Gemmataceae bacterium
CGGCCCGTCGGTAAGTTTCCAGATCGATACCACGCCACCTACCGCGACACTCAGTCTGGCTATCTCGGGACCGGTGCCGTTTGATGATCTAGTGGCTTTCACGCTGAATCTCAGTGAGCCGATCCTTCCAGGGACGTTGACCGCTGCGAGTTTCACGATCACCGGGTCGGCAACCGGAGTGATTGAAGCCATCGCGGCAGTCGATCCGATGACCTATAGCATTTGGGTACGTCCCACGCAGGTGGGCACGTTGGGGCTGACGATTCCCTTCAGCTCCGGCATCACCGATCTGGCAGGCAATGCCTTGATCGGCCCGGTGAGCAGTGCCTCGGCCGTGGTCACGCCTCCCCCGGTGCCGGATACGACGGCACCGACATTGCTCAGCATCGTGCCTACGGTGACTTCGCCGACGACAGAACCGACAGTGACCTTTGTGGTGACCTTCAGTGAAGCGGTTACCGGCGTATCCTCGAGCAATTTCCAACTGCTGACGGACGTTCCCGAAGGTGCAGCGATCACATCGGTAACTGGATCGGGCAACACGTTCTTCGTGGTGGTGCAGACGGGCAACGGCCCGGGTTCGCTGACCCTGCAATTGCAGTCGGCCGCAGGGATCGTGGATCTCGCGGGCAATCCGCTGGCTGGGGGGGCTTTTGTCAGTCCCGCGCTGCAAAGCACTCGGCCACCGTTGCAATTGCCCGGCAATCCGATTCAACCGGGCGATGTCCCCACCCCAATACTGCCGGGTCAACCGACTCTACCGAGCTTGCCGGGGCAGAAGTCAGCCGGCTTGGCTCTGGGTGCAGGAGCGGGTAGCACTGCCGGCTCGCGATTGCTGTTGCCCGATGGAAAATCGGTGACCGCCCAAGGAGGTATCGACCCGAACTTCGCCGGGGGGGTTCCCGTAGCGACGGGCGATGTAACCGGGGATGGCGTGCCGGATCTGATCACCGGAACCGGGTTCGGTGGTGGTCCGTTGGTCAACATCTATGACGGAACCACGGGGAACCTGATCCGCTCGTTCTTCGCTTACGATGTGGAGTTCCGCGGGGGAGTTTGGGTAGCCGTCGGCGATGTCACGGGGGATGGCGTCGCGGAAATCATCACCGGCGCGGGGGCCGGTGGTGGACCGCACGTCAAGGTCTTCGATGCCCTCAGCGGAGCGGTCCTCCATCAATGGATGGCCTACAGTGTCAACTTCACCGGTGGGGTTCGCGTTGCTGTTGGGGACATTACCGGGGATGGCGTCGCCGAGGTGATCACCGCGCCAGCGTCGAATGGTGGACCGCATATCTTGGCTTTCCAAGCGACCACGGGATCTGCGTTGCAAAGTTTCATGGCCTTCGATCCGAGTTTTGTCGGGGGCTGTTATGTAGCCGCGGGGGATCTCGACGGCGATGGCGTGGCCGAGATCGTCGTCGGGGCCGGCGAGGGGGGCGGTTCGCACATCAAAGTATTCGATGGCGCGACGCTCGCGGTGAAGGCCAACTTCTTTGCCTTCGATCCGACCTTGCTGACCGGCGTTCGCGTGGCCACGGCCGATGTCGATAACGATGGCATCGAGGAGTTGATCTACACCTCTCCGGGAGAATCGAGCCTGGTCGTCCGCGATCGCGATGGCAACGTGCGCACCCTGCTGCAAGATAGCTCCATCGCCGCGGGGATCTACGTCGGATAACCGCTCGCTGCTAAACACGGCTACGGAACGAAACCAACGGAGTATCCCCAGGTTCTGGTGCGGCATCAGCGGAGGGAATCAGTACAGGTTCCTTCCACCCCAGACCTAGCTTACCACCCGCGAACGGCGACTCTAGCAAATCGGCGGAGGGAATCTAACCAGGTTCCTTTCGCTGATTTCCATTTGCGTTTGCGCCCCAGCTCCCTGGTAGAGCGGCTTTTTGCTTGCCAAACCCCTCGCGTCGTGTTTTGTTGGGGAAGTTCGATTCCCCCCTGAAACGATGGGAGACTCTCGCATGATCCGTTGGACCAGCAGTAGTTTGCCAACACTCCTTTTCCTCGCCTCAATGGCAATCGCGCAAGACAAACCGGCCGTGCCACCACTTCCCTTGGATCCGTATGATCAGTCGGGCGTTCCGTTGGAAGTGATGCCTCCGAAAGACTTCCAGGGCAAAAAGATCTTGCTGATCGCGGGTCGGCAAAGTCACGGTCCAGGCGATCACGAATTTTTTGCAGGATGCGCCATTCTCAAGTCGCTGTTAGAACAAACGCCGAACGTCCATGTGATGATGGCTCGTGATGGTTGGCCGAAAAACGAAGCGTTGTTCGACCTGGCGGACACCATCGTTTTTTACATGGATGGCCGAGGGGGGCATCCGGTAGTTCAAGGCAATCGCCTGGAGAAAATGCAGAAGCTGATGGACAAAGGCGTCGGTTGGGTGAATCTGCACTACGCAGTCGATTACCTCCCGCAGCATGGGAAGTATGTCCTGAACTGGATGGGCGGCTACTACGAGCCGAACTATTCGATCAATCCGCACTGGGATGCCGAGATTCGCTCGTTGCCGAAACATCCGATCACCCGTGGCGTCAAGCCGTTCAAGCTCCGCGATGAATGGTATTACAACATGCGATTCATCGAAGACATGAAAAATGTTACGCCAATTTTGGTCGCGATCCCGCCCGACAACACCCGCGGAACCCCGGCTGCGAAGATGCATCCGGGACGCCCGGAAATCATGGCCTGGGCTTATGAACGCAGCGACGGTGGCCGTGGCTTCGGTTTCACTGGCGGGCACTTCCATCGCAATTGGGGCGACGAAAACTTCCGACGCATCGTCACCAACGCGATCCTGTGGACGGCCAAAATCGACATTCCCGAAACGGGAGCCAAAGTCGATTTCAACGTCGCCGACCTGAACCGCAATCTCGATCGCAAAGGGAAGGGAGAGTTCAAACCGATTCTCCCCCCTCCCCCCTCGACCTTGGAGAAATAAGATTTTCTCCATCTGCGAGGCGGTTCCACGGTTGGTTCCGTGATTGGGGACGATTAAAATATAGATGGATTGGTGAGCCGAGGGGTCGATCGCCGGCGATGGAGTCCCCGTCGCAGGAGGAAAGTCCGGGCTCCGTAGGGCGCGATGGTGGATAACGTCCACCGTTCGACCGTCAGGTTTCGTCCCGGCGAACCTGCGGTCTGATAGGGAAAGTGCAACAGAAAGATACCGCCTGCTTCGGTCCTTCTGCGTTGGCGTAGTGGCGATCCCTGCGCAAGCGCGGTAGGAGCGAAGCGGGTAAGGGTGAAATGGTGCGGGTAAGAGCCCACCAGCAGGCGGGTGACCGTCTGGCTCGGCAAACCCCATCGGGAGCAAGGCCAAATAGGGGAGCAGGGTCGGCCCGGCCCGTTACGACTCTCGGGTAGGCTGCTCGATCCGTGGAGCAATCCACGGACCAGATAAATGATCGACGATGCCTTGGAGGCATCCACAGAACCCGGCTTATACCTCGGCTCACCAATCTACCGGGAATTTTCCCCGTCGCGGCCTATAGCCGATTTTCTCGGCAAGGTCCATTCCGCCCCCGGTAGTTTTTGCTAGACTCCTCCACAGACTCTTTGACGCACGCTGGCCTTGTTCGGTAGACTGGAATCTGTCGATCCAGTGTTCGTCCATCTCCTCTTCACTGGGTCGATGCCAAATGCCTGATTGCCTGTTGGTTCCCCCATTTGGGAGGCCGACTATGAGTTCCCTTCCCATGCCGTCCTGGTCGGACGATTCCAACGATGCGCGACCGTCGTTTCGTCCTCTCAAACGGTTCAAATTGTTCCTGCTGCGAACTCCCGAGAAGGATCTAATGTTCGTGGTACGCACCGTGATGGAAGTGTTACGTTACGGCCGAGCCGAAGCCACGCAGCGGATGTGGGAAGCCCATCACGCCGGGCGTTCCCTGCTGCTGGAAGCGCATCTGGAGCGTGCCGAGTTGTACGCCGACCTGTTCGGTGGACGCGGTCTGCGAGTGGAACTGCAGCCTGCTTGAACCGACCGATTCTCCTGTGACCGCTTGCCGACGCAAGTTAGGCCATGGTAAAGAGATGACACGTGGGCCATCCTCCCGCAGGTCTCGAGCGATGACGCATGCCATTGGGATGGTGGGTCGTTGCGGGTGGATGAGAGAACCTGCTCTGGAGCCGACGCACCCTAATGCGTTTGTGGCTTAGAAACATCGAGGGGTGAACGCATTCCCCCCACAGCGGCATGCAGCCGCGCCCGCGGTGCATTCTACGGCTTGGAAGATACCGGCGCGGTGGGCGTTGCCGGTGCCGTTGCCATTGTTGGTGTCGGTGCCGGTGTTGTCTGGGAAGGAGGTTCCTTCTTCTGTTCCTCAGGTGGGAAAAAGAATGCTTGAATCAGCAGTAGCCCAGCTCCGCAGACAAGGCAACTGTCGGCCACATTGAACACGGGGAATTTGAACCAGTAAAACTCGATGAAGTCGCGGACGCCGTCGAAGACGATGCGATCATACAGATTGCCCAGCGTGCCTCCGAGAATCAGCCCCAAGGCCGTCGTTAGCAGCGGATCGGCGGCCGTGGTACACATCATTCCCCAAGAGAAAATGACCGTGGCGGCCAGGCAACTGACGATCAAAAAGAACATGTTCGCCTTCGTCTGATGTTCGCCCCCCAATCCCCACAAAGCACCGTGATTGACGTAAGGAGGAATTTGGCCGTTTTCACCCATCCGCGAAGGATCGTAAGCCACGCTGAAACGCAGCCAGCCGGGAATCAGATCAA
>CALEEC010000348.1 GCA_937949245.1 uncultured Gemmataceae bacterium
CACCTTTTCGGCAGCGGCAATGGGTTGTTCGATCGCGTTGGGGGCATAACCGGCGGCTTGGTAGGCGAGTCGTAATTCGTCGCTGAGTTCTTCTCGTGCCGGTTCGCTGTCGAGGTCTTGGAAGAATGGCACACTGGCTTCGGCTAACAGAGCGAAGCCACCGCTCCCCCCGGAAGGGAGGGCGAAGTCTTGGGCCGGTTCTCGGCGAAACGATTCGACCGCGACCAGCAAAAATGCCGCCGAGGCGAGCAAAGCTATGGTCAGCAGACTCCGGGTCGGAGAGCGGGTCGCATTGCGGGTTCCGAGTCGGAGCAATGCGAATGGTCCGTGCCCTCGAACCCCGCCGCGACGCTCGGCACGCATCCATGACCACGTCAGCGATAGCAAGGCAATCAACAGGAAAGCCCCACAACCGAAAAACGCCCCTGCTTGGGCTTCCCCCACCGGAGCATTCCGGCCGAACCACGCCAGACCGAATGCACCGATCCAGCAGAATACCGCTCCTAGGAGGGGCCAGCGAGTTCGCGGGGTACGGAGATTACCAGGGTCGTTCTCCATCGCAGTACTTCCGCTGACAATCAGGATGCTAGGCGACATCCGTGATACGATGCGTAACGACCACAGAATGGTCAGTCCGCACATCAGCACCGCGGAACCGAAGCCGATCAGCAGACTCAAAGGCGAAACATGCAACGTCAGAAACGAGACAGCTTGAGTCGGCCACAGGGTGCTGAACAGGTGGATCATCGCATCGGCATACCCGATGGAACCAGCGATGCCCAACAGTCCACCGCTGGCCGCCAGAACCAACCCCTCGAGCAGGAGCAATCGTCGCACCGACTGTTTCGGCCAGCCCACGGCCAAGAGCATGCCGATTTCCCCCGCGCGACGGTCGATGTTCAACCGAAACAACAGCCCCACCAACAGCAGAGCCGCAGCGATGAGGAAAAAACTGAAGCTGACAAACAGCATGCCAAAGTCGGTTCCACCTTTCGAGGCGGCCAACAGGCGTTCGCGTACTCGGTCGAAGCCGAAACCGCCGCGGAGGGGGTCGAGGTTTTGTCGCAAGCGTTGGGCCAAATCGGAACGTATCGCATCGAGGCTTCGGCTATTGCCATTCGCGGCAGCCAGCCGAATCGAGGTGACCGAGCCAAATTTAGTCCCCCACAGCTTTTGGCCCGTCTCCAGGCGGACGAAGGCTTTCGGCGTGGTGCGATACTCGTCCCAGAAATTTTCGTCACGTCGTTGAATGCGTCGGCTATCGTAGGGGAAGGGCGGATCCCAGTCGGAAATGTGGAGCTTGTCGGTGACGCCCGGGAACGGCGGAGTCAGATCGCGATCGGCAGCGGGGGGCTTCAGAGGGACATAACCCCGCATGGTGAACAATTTCTCGGTGGTGCGAATCTTACCTTCGATCTCCGGCTCGAAGTAAGTGAGGCGGACGCGCTCCCCAACAGCAACGCGAAACGGTGCTTCGGGCCAGTCGAGCAAGGCGATATCTTCGGGACCTAAATCGCGGACATTGGGGGGGAGCATCGGTCCTAACGGAGCGGCGCGTTGGGGATCGAGCGCAGCGACGATCGAGTAGGGAATTTCCGGTTTGCGGCCCGATTCGCGGGTGATTGAGTCGATCAGATACACCAGCGTCGGTGCGGCTTCCAGCTGGGCGGCACGGGCCGTTTCCAGAATCGTTTCCGACAGATAAGGTTCCAGAACCAAACGCTCCGCTTCGACGCTTAGATACTTCGCCGACTCGGGGCCACGAACTTTCAAACGGATTCCCCAATCTTCCAGCGTTAGTTGTTGATGAAAATGTCGTTCCACCTCGTCGAGGGGCGCACCACCAACGAAGCAGGCGTTGTATCCTCCCGATTCCTGGCGATCGATGGCTCGACGCAGCACCGGATGGGGGACGAACAGGTTGCGTGGTTCGACGGCATTGGGCAACAGACTGAAGCGCGAACCGAAGTGGTTCTCAGGGAAAATCTCCGCGACGGTGAGCTTCAGTTCGCGGACCGACTCATCGACGCGTCGGCGTCCTAACAGCGAGGATCGCGGCAATTCCGACGCCTTCTCCAAACTGAGCCACAAGACATCGCCGACGCGGATGCGCAGCTCGTTGGCCAAAGCGGAAGACAGATAGGCGACTTCTTGATCCGACTCCCAAACCGGCTCCTCCTCGGCTCGGCCAGTCCAGAACGTGCGTTCGATGCCCAACACCGTCACTTTGCCGGCTCGACGGACTTGGGCCGGGTCGTTCTCTTGAGTGCGGACAGCCCCTTGCAGCAGTAACGCCGTCGAGTGGTTGCCGGGGAGTCCATCGCTCGCATGTTTGCCGAAAAACCGATTGCTGACGACGGCTGCATCGATCCAACCGAGTTGCCCCAGCGACCGTTCGCGAAGGCTCCCCTGGAGCGAATCCCCGACCAACAAAGCACCAGTGAGCACGGCTGTGCCGACGAGGGTGCCCAGCAGAACCGCGAGATTTCCTCGCCAGTGATAGAGTAGATTCCGTAACAACAGTCGAGTCGGCGTCATGACGCAACGATCCCCGCGGGGCAAACAAGATGGCGAATCTATCCGCATTGTAGAGAAAAGATTCCCCGGCTGAAGAATGAAGCGAAAATGATCGTGGCGTTTTGCGACGTTTCTGTTTCCACGGCAGGATGATTCCCACACCAGAGCGGCGGGCGTCAGCTCGCCGTGCCTACATCTGCCAAGTCCGTCACGCTGCGCTCGAACACCGCATTCTAGTGCGAGGCGCACCCACGGTGGGCTAACGCCCGCCGCTCGGAGGGTTGGTTGCGTCGATTCGCCTTCCCACGACGAGGACAAATCGCTATGAGTCCGTCTTGCAAGCGTCGGCCGAGCTTCGGAAATATGGGCCGACCTCCTCCCCAAGCCTGCTATCACCACGGAGGTTTCGACATATGTGGATGTTGGTACGTTTGCTCGTATTCGTAGGTTGGCTAGCGTCCTTCGCGCAAGCGGTTCGCGGTCAGAGTGCGGAGACAGCGACCAATCCTTCGGCAAAACCGGAACCGGTCGCTGCGCCGCAGAGGACCGCGAATTCGACCGGCAATGCCGCAAATTCAACGGCCAACAGCACGATTCCGACGGGCAACGCCGCGATCGTCAACGGTCAACCCATCCCGGAAGTGGCGGTTTATCGTGCTTTGCGAGCGGTTCCCGAAAGCGAACGCGAGAAGGCACGAGCGGATATTTTGCAATATCTCATTGATAATACTTTGCTCGATCAATACCTCATCCAAGCGAAGTTTGTCGCCGAAGACAAGGAGATTGAAGCGCAACTGACCCAATTCAAAGACGAAGTGGCCAAGCAAAAGCAGGATTTCACGAAGGTTCTTTCCAATCTGTTGCTCGACGAGAAAGAATTGCGGGAGCAAATTGCCGCTCAGATTCGCTGGGAGAAGTTTTTGAACCAACAAGCGACGGAGGCGAATTTGAAGCAGTTGTTTGACCAAAACATCGATATGTTCAATGGTAGCATGGTGCGGGCACGACACATTTTGTTAGTGCCGACCAGCGATGATCCGAAAGCTCATCAAGAAGCGCAGAACCAATTGCAACAACTGAAACAACAGATGGAACAAGAAGTGGCGCAAGCGATGCAGAAATTTCCGGCCGAACTAGATAACCAAGCCAAGGAGCAAGCTCGGTCGAAAAAGATGGATGAGGTTTTTGCCACGATGGCACGGGAAAAGTCGGCATGTCCGTCGAAACGCGATGGCGGAGATGTGAACTGGTTTCCGCGAGCCGGCAGCATGGTCGAAAACTTTGCCAAGGCCGCTTTTGCCTTAAAACCATTCACCATCAGCGAGGTCATCACAACCTCTTTTGGCTATCACTTGATCTTGGTTACTGATCGTCGCCCGGGGCAGCCGGTGCAGTTTGCGGATGTCAAAGAGGAAGTCCGCGAAGTATACGGCAACAAATTGCGCGAAGTGGTCTGTACGCAGTTGCGAGCGAGGTCTAAAATTGAGGTAGTGCCAATGCTGCAGAAATAATCGAGTCTTGAAAGAAATCCTTGTCTATAGTGTGTCGATCGCACGAGGAGCGCGGCTTCCTCGTGGGGTTCTCTCCTCCTGTGGAAAAATCTTTTATGCAAACGGTGCTGCTGCTCATTCTCTCGAACACCTTCATGACGGTGGCTTGGTATGGTCATCTGAAGTTTCGAGAGGCATCGATGTTGATTGCGATCGTGGCCAGTTGGATGATTGCCTTGCCCGAGTATGCGTTGCAAGTGCCGGCCAATCGGATAGGCTACGGCAAATTTAGTGCAACTCAGTTGAAGATCTTGCAAGAGGTGATTTCCATCTCGGTGTTTCTGATCTTCGCATACTGGTATCTGAAGGAATCACCGACGTGGCAGACGGGATTGGCATTCCTGCTCATCATAGCTGCCGTTGCTTTAGCAATTTCGGATCGTTCCCCACTCCAGCGTGAGACGATGTCCGACAGCGAGATGATGATTGCTCCACAAGCAAATCGTTCAGTTTCGCAATGAGCGGTACTCGCGGAGTGCCGCGAGGGTGGCGCGAAATTCTTCGGGAAGGGGGGCTTCTACCTCCATCCATTTGCCTTTGCGGGGATGTTTGAAACGCAATTTGGCCGCATGGAGAGCTTGGCGGGTCAGCAACATACGATCTTGGCTAGGATCAAGATGAGGCAGTAGATCCGACAAACGGAAACAATCCCGGCCACTGTAGACCTTGTCGGCCAACACCGGGCAACCGATGCTCGCCAGATGGACGCGAATTTGATGCGTCCGTCCGGTGCGCGGTTGGACCCGGCAGAAGGTGTAGCCCCGGAAACGCTCGATCACCTCGTAATAGCTGCAGGCTTCCTTGGCGTTTTCATCGGTAACATCATCCGTGACCATCATTTTGACGCGGTCATGCGGATGATGACGAATCCGCAGTTCAATGTAATCGCTATCGCGATCCACGACACCTTGCGTAAGTGTGAGGTACTCTTTGAACATTTTCCGATCGGCGAACATCGCACTGAGTTCCCGGTGCGTCCGCTCTTCTTTGGCAATCAAAATCACGCCGCTGGTATCTCGATCTAGCCGATGCACGATCCCTGCGCGATGGACGCCGTTCAGCGGGCTAAGTTCGTGAAAGCGGTACTGCAACGCATTCACCAGCGTTCCCGACCAATTCCCTTTCGCGGGATGAACGACCATGTTCGCCGGCTTGTTGATGAGGGCAAGCCATTCATCTTCATACAGAACGTCCAGGGGGATGTTTTCCGGTTTGGGAAGGTCGTGTTTCGGCTCGGGCAGAATGATCCGCACTCGGTCACTGTGCCGGAGTCGGTAGCTAGCTTTGGTCGGTTTGTCGTTCACCGTCACATGGCCGGATTCGATCGCTTTTTGAATTTCCGATCGACTGAAGTCCGTGAAGTAGTGCGCAAGGTAGTGGTCTAGCCGAACCCCTTCAATTTTGATTTTCACCACCAGATCGATCGGTTCACGGCGCGACGGAATGGGGAGGGAGACTGGCTCCAATTCGTCGAGATCGGCTTCGTCGTCATCATCGAAAACGGCCGTCATGTTCCTTCCTGAGCGTGCTGGCGGACCAATTTGCCGGCATGATCGGGTACGGACAAAAAGCTCACGGCATGCCGACCGTGAGCTTTCCCTGGTGCAACAACCTTGAGGTCGGCCATCAGGTCAACCTTTCTTTTCCGCGGGAGGCGGTTCTGTCTTCGGAGTAGGTAACGTCTCCTTCTTGTTAGAAGTCGGTTCATTCTGGGGTTTGTTAGGAGTATCGCTTTTCTGTGAAGGGGATTTAGCCTCATCCTTCTTCTGGGGAGCGGGTGCCGATTCCAGTTTCGATGCTGGTGCCGGAGGTTCCGCTTGCTTGGAAGAACCTTCGGTAGGTTGGGTCGGTGGTGGTCCTGGGGGGGTCCTGGGGGGGATCGGCGGAAACTCCAGTTTCGGAGGATTTCCTTCCAACGGCATCAGAGGAGGCAGACCAGGAGGAGTGCTGGGATCGCTGGGGGGAGTGGGCACGCGGAGATCACGATCGAGGTTAGCATTCCAACGAGCGTAAAAGTCGGTTCGCGTGGCTGCGTTTTTCTCAAAGTCATCGGCCCGTTGATTCATCTGCCGAGCAAAGTCGGAATCGGGAGCCGTCCCAGCGGCTTGCCGCAACAGTTCGACAACACGTTTGATGTCCCCTCCGTGCCCCCCTAAGAGGATCTCTTCGGCCTTGGCCGCGTTGTAATAGGCTTCCCCTTGAAGCACCGATTGGCCTTTGAGAGCCTCGGCGACTTCGACGAACAGATCGCGGGCTTCCTTGACCTTCTGAAAAGCCTCTTCGCGTTTCTTCGTATCAAAGATGGCTAAGCCACTCGATCCCTCTGCCAGTAGCACGCGGCCCAAATGCATGCGAGCGACGTTGGCTTGCAATTTGCCGGGATGGGCGTCGATGAAAGCCTTCAGCTTTTCTTTGGAATCGAGTTGCTCCAACTCCACCCACAGGGCGGCAATTTTGCGTTCCGAGCGTTCCGCAAAGTAACGCCACAACAAGATGGCGACCAGGAGCAATGCCAACGAAAACAAGGTGGTGCGGAGGAAGGTACTCGATTTGAGACTTTCCCAGAAATTCCCGAGTCCCTCAGCAACGATACTGGTGTTCGGATTATTACGGTCATCCGCGCTCATGCGGCCACGCTCCCTCCGGCGAAACGGCACGAAGACCGAGTGGGATCATCCCGTCGGTCGAATGCGACACGCGACTACAACTGTCCGATTCCGTTAATATTAGGAGCGCCAATCGAATCGGTCAACGCGAAAGCAGCGATTCTGCGTTCGCGATTCACCCAGATGTGGGACAGGCATACCTTGGGAGGAGAAGAAAGAATAGAACGCTGGATTTTCGTAGGATTGCGCCGAATAATTCCATAGCGCCGACCTTCGCGCCAACATTCTTATTCAACCAGCGTTTAGTTAGTTGACATCGTCAGCGCGAACGTGTTACGGTAACTCCGATTCGCATTCCTGTCTGGCGTTGGGTGGTCGGTTCTGGCACCCAGTTCATGAGCATCGAAACGCTTCGTGTTTCGTAAAGGGTTTCTCTGAGA
>CALEEC010000349.1 GCA_937949245.1 uncultured Gemmataceae bacterium
AGTTACCGATCTACCGCACGCATCTGCGCGCGTTGGGGGATTTGCAAGAAGTGATGATCGGTTATTCCGACAGCAACAAAGAGAGTGGGCCGGTGATGTCGCCCTGGGCATTGTATCAGGCTCAGTGCGCTTTGGTGGAATTGGGCCGCTCGATGGGGGTGACCATCCAGTTTTTCCATGGCCGGGGCGGAGCCGTGGGACGAGGCGGAGGACCTGCCAATCGCGCGATCTTGGCACAACCGCGAGGCACGGTCAACGATCGGTTGCGCATCACCGAACAGGGCGAAATGATTGCCGACCGCTACGGCCACCCGGCGATCGCGGAACGGCACCTGGGGCAAGTGGTCAACGCGGTGCTGCGTGCCAATTTTCCCGACGAGGCTTCGCCGCGATTGCCCGAATGGGAAAACTCGCTCGACTGGTTGGCCGAGCGTGCCTGTCAGGTGTACCGCGAGTTCGTCTACCAGACGCCGGAGTTTCTCACCTATTTCGAGCAGGCCACGCCGATTTCAGAAATTTCACAATTGAAACTCGGTTCGCGTCCGGCCCGACGCAGTGCCGCTACGCGTAGCATCGAGCAACTGCGGGCCATCCCTTGGGTGTTCTCGTGGATGCAATGTCGGCACACGTTGCCCGGGTGGTTCGGCTTGGGGACCGCATTGGCGGACTTCCAACGCGAATGCGATCCGCAATTGCAGTTGCTGCGCGACATGTATCGGCATTGGCCGTTTTGGCGCTCGTTAATCGATAACGCACAAATGATTCTATCCAAAGCCGATATGACGATCGCTCGGTTGTACGCTGATCTGGTCGAAGACCAAGCCCTTGCCGATCGCATCTTCGGACGCATCGAACGCGAGCATCGCCAAACCGTCGAGTTGATTTGCCGATTCACCGATCAGCAATCGCTTTTGGATCGCATGCCGGTGCTGCAACACTCGATTCGGCAACGCAATCCGTATGTCGATCCGTTGAGTTTCATTCAATGCGTCATGCTCAAACGCTTGCGCCAGCAGGAGGAGAACGCCGCTAGTGACAAACTCTTGAGGGGCGTCTTGGAAAGCATCAACGGCATTGCCTCCGGGTTGAAGAACACCGGCTGAGTTATCGGGTTGGCAGAACGCAAGCGACTGCCTAGCATAAGAACAATGCGACGCCCCAAGCTCCAATGCGGAACCATGCGATGCCCAAACTCGCATCCCCGTTTCGCGGGTAGGGAAGGCTTCCGCCGAAGCATTCGGCAATGACGGCGTTCGCCTTTACCGTTTCGTTGGTCAGTAAGGACACCCGCCGCCCCATGAGCGATGTTCCTCCGTCATCTGCGATACGCTCACGTTATCGGTTCGATGCGACTCCGTTCGAACCGGACCGCATTGCTCCGCTGGGCGGCACGCTGCAATTGTTTCTGCTGACCATCGTCACGGGGGCCGGCTGTGGCTGGCTGGTTGCACAGTTGGAGCAGGCGGCCCCGTGCTTCGTTTGTTGCTTGCATGGTTTTTTTGTCCACATCCTGATCTCTCTGGTCGTTAGTGCCATCGGCGTGATGGGGGTTCGCTACGGCAAGGTGCGTCATCCGGTCGTGGCTGTGGGCGCTGGGATCACGGGAATGCTGGCCATGGCCATCGCTCGCTTGGTGACCGACTATCAATTCCACATCGAAAAAATGGCACGCATGCGTCAGCCGATTCCCGATTTTTTCGACTACCTCCAAACGCTGGAAGGTGGTATTTATTTGTCGCTGACGTTTGGCATCTTGATTGCCTCGGGGTCGTGCGTCGTCGCGATGGCCAACGCGGCCCGGCAACCGTTCTGCCGTGCGTGCGAACGCTGGAAAACCGAACAACGCCTCGGGGCAGTGTTTATGCCGACGAACTTAGCCATCGAGGTGCTGGGGCAAGGCTCGCTGCCCGATTTGGCGGCGCATCCGATCGCGACCAAACGTGTGGTTGGCCCCGATGGCCGAATCATTTGGCGTTTCGGCGAGTATGTCGATGTCGAAGCGGGACCGCTGGAAGTGGTGGTGCATGTTTGTTCCCACTGCGGGCTGCACGAACCGATTGAAATTCAGATTCAACAAGTGATGGCGGTCAGCCGTAGTAAACTGCTGCGTCAGGTGTTCGGGATCTGGACGTATCCCGGTGAGGCCGGCTTAGTACTTGACAAACTCTTCCCCCAGCAGTTGCACCTACCCGAGACGCAGCACGACCATGAACGCATCTAAGCGATGGGTTGCGTATCTTTGTCTCGTAAGGGAGTCGCTCCTCCGTGACACGGTTCTGGTTGCTTGGACTGTGCCTTGGTGCCATCGTGATCTGCGAAACCTCGGCTCAACCTCCCCTGCGCTGGGGGATGGATGAAACCGGCGGTGCGCCCTACGTTTATGACGATCGGCAAAAGGGATTCGAGATCGAGTTGGCCCACTATCTCGCCCAAGAATTAGGTCGCGTCAGCGAGCCGGTCAGCGGCGATTGGAAGAGCCTGCCCGAACTGCTGCAACGCGGCGACATCGACATCGTGATGAATGGCTACGAATACGCACCGCAGTTTCGCGAGCAGGCGACATTGCCGTACTATTTGTACCGCTTCCAACTGGTAGTCCATCGCGACGAGCAAGAGATTCTCACTTGGCAAGATCTACGCAAACCGATCAACGGCGAAAAGGTCAAAGTCGGCGTATTGACCGGTTCGGCCGCGCAGCGATTCCTCGAAAAAGAGTTCGGCGACAGTATTGAAATCGTCACCTCGGATGACGTCGCCAATCAGTTCGAGTTGGTGGCAACGCGTCAGACGGCGAAGATGCGTGCCACCGTGCAAGACAACTGTGCCGCGACCTACTATGTGGCCACCGATAAAGAATCGCGTCTGAAGCGGGTCGCCGTGTCGCAACAGCGGGGTTTCTACGTCATCCTCACCCGCAAAGAGGATGAAGCACTGAGGGAAAAGCTCAACCTCGCTTTACGCAAAGCCCACCAGGACGGCACGTTAGAACGGATTTATCGCAAATACGACCTGTGGAACGAAGACCAAAAAGACCTCGGCCAATGGATGGAGAATTGGCCCCCACCCACGGAAGAAGTGAAGGCCGATTGGAGTCGTCTGCTGCTACGCTTGGTCAAAGCCGCGGGCGTGACCGTGTTTTTGGCGGTGACCTCGTTTCCGTTAGCGATGCTCTTGGGATTGTTGATCGCTATCGTTCGTCTGTATGGTCCGCGGGGAGTGGCTTGGTTGGCCGTGGTGTATGTCGAGGTGATCCGCGGCACGCCGTTGCTGTTGCAGTTGTTCTTCATCTTTTATGTGCTGCCCGAACTATCGCCGTTGTTGGCTTTGTCACCGATGACGGCCGGCATCGTCGGTTTGGCGATCAACTACTCGGCCAGCGAAGCCGAGAACTACCGCGCGGGAATACTAGCGATCCCGCGCGGCCAGGAAGAAGCCGCGTTGGCTTTAGGGATGCCGCGGCGAACAATGATCTGGCATATCATCGTTCCCCAAGCGGTTCGCATCGTGATTCCACCGGTCACCAACGATTTTATCGCCCTATTCAAAGACACCTCCGTCTGCTCGGTGATTCTGATCACCGAACTGACGCGGCAATACAACATCTTGTACAACAATCACCGCGATCTGATATTAGAATTGGCCTTCCTGACCGCAGGACTGTACTTGATGATGAGTTATCCGCTCGCCTTATTGGCCCGCTATTTCGAGAAACGCTTTGACCAAGCGAAGGAGGAATCGCGATGATTCGGATTCGCGGTTTGGTCAAACGCCGGGGAATGCAAACAGTCCTGGCCGGGGTCGATCTCGAAGTGAAAGTCGGCGAAGTGGCGGTTGTCGTCGGCCCATCGGGAGGAGGAAAATCGACGCTCCTTCGCTGCATCAACGCGCTGGACGACTTCGATGCAGGACAAATCGAGGTCGGCGACATCTGCTTGGAACCGCTCGATTCCAAGGGGCGTTCCGCGAAACTCGACCTGACGCAATTACGGCGTCGCGTCGGCATGGTGTTCCAACAATTTCACCTGTTTCCGCATCTGCGGGTGATCGACAACGTCCTATCGGGGCCAATCCGGGCATTAGGGCAACGCCGACGTGAAGCCGAACCTCAAGCAATTGAACTGCTGCGCCGCGTCGGTTTGGCCGATCGTTTGTACGCTTGGCCGCACGAACTGTCCGGCGGACAGCAACAACGCGTTGCCATTGCCCGCGCCCTTGCGGTTAATCCTTCCGTGATCTTGTTCGATGAACCGACCAGTGCCCTCGATCCGCGGATGGCTTCGGAAGTGCTGGCCGTCATCGCCGATCTGGCCAAAAGCGGGCAAACCATGATCGTGGTGACGCATCACATGTCGTTTGCCCAGAAGGTAGCCGACACCGTCTATGTGATGCACGCGGGAGGGATCGCCGAGTCGGGAAGTCCTGAACAGATCTTCGGTGCGCCCCAGCAAAGCGTGACGCAACAATTTCTTCGAGAGATCGGCCAGTCCGAACCCGCATAAGGAAACGGCATCATGACAACCGCTTCAGCAAGCCCCCCGCGACTAATCACCGTAGGCCACAGCCCCGATCCCGATGATGCATTCATGTTCTATGCCCTGGCCAAAGATAAAATTCCCACGGGAAATCTGCGTTTCCGCCACGAACTGCAAGACATCGAAACCCTCAACCGGCGTGCTCTGAAAGGCGAATTGGAAGTCTCCGCCGTCAGCATCCACGCCTACGCCAAGTTGCTGGACAAGTACGCCTTGCTCCCCAGTGGCTGCAGTATGGGCGATCGTTATGGACCGATGATTGTCAGTCCCAAATCGTTGAGTCTATCCGAATTGGCGCAGGTGAAGATCGCCGTGCCGGGGACGCTGACAACGGCCTTTCTCACCTTGCGCTTGTTGCTACCGCAAGGGTTTGCTTATGAGGTCGTCTCCTTCGATGAAATCATCCCCCAAGTCGCGTCCGGCAAGTATGACGCGGGACTGATTATTCATGAAGGACAACTGACTTTCCATCAGCAAGGATTGAAGCTCATCATCGACCTAGGCGTTTGGTGGCAAGACCGAACCAGCCTGCCCTTGCCTTTGGGGGGAAATGTGGTGCGCAAAGACCTGGGCACCGCGACGATGCGAGAGATCAGCCGATTGCTGCAAGAGAGCATCCGCTACTCGTTGGCCCATCGACAAGAAGCACTGGAATATGCCCTGGCCTACGCGCGGGATATGGACATACGTTTGGCTGACCAGTTCGTAGGCATGTATGTTAACGATTGGACTCTGGACTATGGCCCGCGTGGCCGAGAGGCCGTACGTCGGCTGTTAGAGGAGGCGCACCGAGCGGGGGTGATCGAACAACCGGTTGCCGTCGAGTTCGTCGAATGATACGCTGGAGAAAATTGCACCCCCAGGCTGCCCTGGCTCAACTTCGACGAGACCTAGTATGGAATCCCTTTTCCGCTTCGTCACGCCGCCGAGTCGGTGCGGGTATTTGCCCGAGCAGAATTGGGAATTGGAATATGAGATTGTCAGTCGAATTACTCCGCAAGAATACTTCCAGCGATTGACCACTGGTTGGCGACGCTTCGGACATGCCTTGTTTCAACCGCGATGTCGGCACTGTAGTGCTTGCCAATCATTGCGGGTCGATGTGGCCGCGTTTCGCCCCAATCGCAGTCAACGCCGAGCGTGGAAGGGCAATCAGGACGTGCAACTGCGCGTCGGCGCTCCGAAAGTCACCCAAGAGAAACTCGATTTGTACGATCGCTATCACACCTTCCAAGCTGAATTCAAAGATTGGCCGATGCACGGCGAAAAAGACGCCGCGGAATATGCTCAATCCTTCGTCGATAATCCCTTTCCTACCGAAGAATGGTGCTACTACCTGGATGGCCGATTGATTGGCGTCGGATACGTCGATGTGTTGCCGGGCGGATTGTCGGCCATCTACTTCTACTACGATCCCGACTTTCGGCAGCGGTCGTTGGGGACGTACAACATCCTGCGTATCTTAGCTCGGGCGGAAGTCGATGCTGTGCCGTATGTCTATCTGGGGTTCTACGTCGAAGGCTGTCGATCTCTGGAGTACAAAGCACGGTTTCAACCCAATCAGATTCTGCGGCAGGACGGTCAGTGGGTGCCGTTTCTGAGTTGACCTGAGTTCGCAACGAACCGATGAGGCGATCGTCGGAGGGAGCGACGACGCCAGTCGTCGGGTGGAAATCAACATCCGCGGGCTGGCGTCCGCGGCTCTTGGCGTCGTGCGAACAATCTCAGCACACCCGCGGACTGGCGTCCGCGGCTCTCCAAAACTGGAGTCGACGACGCCAGTCGTAGGGTGGTTTTTCAACCCGTCGTCGGGTGTTTTTTCAACCCGTCGTCGTTTTTTTCGATTCCTCTTCATCACGGCCTTCGCAATTGCAATCGCGGGGCACCTCACCTACAATCCTACTCGCCCACCTTGGTAATCCTCGTTGGAGTGAAGTTCCATGCAACCTCTCGTGCGTTCGCTTGCTCTGCTTGGAATGGTCATGATCGTCGGGCCGGTGCTGGCTCAACCTTATCCGCATATCGCCCCCACCGAACCGTTGACGCCCGAACAGGAAAAGACCCATCTGCGCGTGCCTCCCGGTTTCGAGATTCAATTGGTCGCCAGTGAACCGACCATCCATAAGCCGATGAACCTCGTCTTCGACGCTCGCGGTCGGCTGTGGGTGACCGAATCGGTCGAATATCCCTTTGCCGCCCAAGGTCGGCCCGGACGGGATCGCATCGTCATCCTCGAAGACTTCGGCTCCGATGGCAAAGCCCGTAAAGCCACGGTTTTCGCCGAAGGGCTGAACATCCCCATCGGCATCTTGCCCTTGCCCAGTTGCAACGAGGCCATCGTTTTTAGCATCCCTTACCTGTATCGTCTGACCGATACCGACGGCGACGGCAAAGCGGACAAAAAAGAGGAACTCTACGGCATCTTTGGGGCACGCGATACGCATGGCATGGTCAACAGTCTCACGCTGGGGCTGGATGGCTGGGTCTACGCCTGTCACGGCTTTGCCAACGAGTCGGTAGTCAAAGGGAAGAATGGCCAAGAACTACGCATGCACTCCGGCAATACCTTCCGCTTCCGCCCCGATGGTTCCGCCGTAGAAAGCTGGACCCGCGGCCAAGTCAATCCCTTCGGCATGGCCGTCGATGACCAATTCAATCTGTACACGGCCGATTGCCATAGCCGACCGATGACCCAACTGCTGCGTGGTGCCTACTACGACAGTTTCGGCAAGCCGCACGATGGGTTGGGCTATGGCCCCAACATGATCGGTCATAATCATGGTAGCACGGGGCTATCCGGCTTGGTGTACTACGCCTCGGATCAGTTTCCCAAGGAATACTATGGGCGCATGTTTGTCGGTAATTGTGTGACCAACACGGTCAACATGGACGTGTTGCAGTTTTTCGGCTCGACTCCGAAGGCGATCGAACAACCCGACTTCATTCGCTCGTCGGATCTCTGGTTTCGGCCGGTGTATCTTACTTTGGGGCCGGATGGGGCGTTGTATGTGGCCGACTTCTACAATTGCATCATTGGCCATTATGAAGTTCCATTGACCCATCCGCGACGCGATCGGGAACGGGGGCGAATTTGGCGTGTGATCTGGCGAGGGACGGAAGCGACGAAAACCACGCCGCCCAGCATCCCCCGAGGGGATTACACCCAAGCCAGCATCGATGACCTGATCGCCGACCTTGCCTCGCCCCGGTTAGCTGTACGTATGCTGGCGACGCATCAACTCATGCATCGCGGTGGAGCCGAAGCGAAAAGCAAACTCAAAGATCCGCAACGGCTCACCACGGAGACGCAGCGGGCCCATGCTTTGTGGATTCTCGAAGCGCTTGGCGCTCTAACCGAGGAAGAGATCGACTCGGCTTTGCAATCCTCCTCGGCTTTGCAACGCGGTTGGGCGGTACGGTTGCTCAGCGAACGCCGGCACGTTGCGGAGAAACATCGCCAAGCGGTCGCTCAGCGATTGCACGACGCCGATCCGTGGGTCGTGCGTGAGGCCGCATTGGCCAGTAGCCGACAACCGGCAGTCTTCCATTGCCGCCGCGAGATTTTCCTGGCCTTGAAGAAAACTCCGGCCGAAGACACCCACTTACGGCACGCGTTGCGGATGGCCCTTCGCGATCAATTCCGCGATCCGCAAGCCTGGCATGGAGTCGAAACGCAACTCGCTACGGACATCGCGGCACGCGATGCCTTGCTGGACATCGTCTTGGGGTTGAACAGTATCGAAATGGCAAGCTTCGTGGTTCGCGAAATGCAGCAACGCTCTTTGCCGGCGAATCGTCTGCCCGAATGGGTCCGGCATGCGGCCCGCTATGCCGATGCGGAAACACGCACGCAACTGACCCAGTGGCTGATGTCCGATCGCCTCACCGATGAAAACTTACGCAACCAACTGCTGCACAGCTACCAACTCGGTGCCGCCACCGCGGGGATGCCGCTGTCCGAAGCGTTGCGTGCCTACCTGCTGGCTCGCGTCGGCCGATACCTCGAATCGGCGCAGCCCCACGACATCGAAGCCGGCCTGAGGCTAGCGACCGGTATTCCGACCACGCCCTTGTGGCCGACGTTGGCTCGCTTGGCACGGGGAAAGAATCAGCCGGAAAAATTGCGGTCGCAAGTTCTGCCCGTGTTGTTGTCGAGCGACCGAACTGCGGCCACGGCCTTGCTGGGCGAACTGCTGACGTCGGCCGATGAGCCGATCGCTCTGCGGGAACAAGCCGCGCAACTGCTGGGGGGGATCGGTTCCGAAGAAAGTCGCCACGCCTTAGCCAAGGCGCTGACGCAGGCTCCCGCCCGGTTGGCTAGCCCGATTGCGTTGGCATTGGCTACCCATCCGGCCGGGCAAGAGCAATTGCTGCAATTGGTTCAACAAGGCAAAGCCTCGCCGCGGTTGTTGCGCGAAAAGCCGATCGAGGCTCGCTTCCAAGCCGGCAACCTGCCGAAATGGCGCGAACGACTCGAAACCCTGACCAAGGATCTCCCCGGAGACGATGCCCGCCTAGGGCAGTTGCTCGCTCAGCGGCGCGCCGCGTTTCTCAAAGCGACCCCCGATCTGACGCTGGGCAAACAAATCTTCACCAAGAACTGTGCCGCGTGCCATCAGATTGCCAACGAAGGGGGGAAAATTGCTCCGCAACTCGACGGCATCGGCAATCGCGGACTCGATCGACTGCTAGAAGACATCCTCGATCCGAACCGCAACGTCGATCAAGCCTTCCGCGCCTCCACCTTGGCATTGAAAAATGGCCAACTGATCACCGGCTTGATCCTCCGCGAAGAAGGCAACCTGATCGTGTTGGCCGACCAAACCGGGAAGGAACTCCGCATTAGCAAAGCCGAGGTTGAAGAACGCATCGGCTCGACGCTCTCCCCCATGCCAGCGAATTTCGATCAGTCGATCAGCGAAGTCGACTTTTCGCACCTGTTGGGTTACCTATTGAGCCAACGCGCCGTTGTCATCCCTCAACCGAAGTGATGAGAGAGCCGGCGCGATTCCCAAGGACAGTACGGAAGGATAACCAGCGCGCTTCCCAAGGATGAGAAGGCAAGGATCGTCGGTACGATTCCCCGAAGTGGCCAGGAGTGCAGCTGTGAAAGCGTGGTTGCGAAGCGAAGACGGTTGGGCCGTCGTGCAAGCGTTGGTGATCGTCGTGTTGGGATTGGCGGCCGCGGTCGGTGCCGATCTGCTCGGTTGGGCCGTCGAAACCAAGATGTGGACAGATCCGAGCAAAGCTCTGTCGGCCAAGTCGAAATACTGGACTAGCATGGGACTGGACGGGATCGGCAGTTTGCTGGCCACCTTCGGCTTCCTAGTGTTACTGTTGGGAATGGGGGCTTGGCAGATTGGCTTTCCGCTGCTGCGTTTCCTGGCCGCTTTCACGGTAATGTTTGGCCTCAGTTTCACTTGCTGGATTTTGGGGCATCACGCCACGATTGCTGCCGCGCCGGATAAACAAGCGACGTTCGGCATCTCGTGGTCGCTGGGGTTGACTGGTGAAGCAGGCTATCTGCTGGCGTTGCTCGCAGGGTTGGCGATTGCCAATCTGCTGCCGCGGTTGGCACGGTGGTTGGAGGTCGCCGCCAAGCCGGAGTGGTTCATCAAGACCGCGATCGTGGTTTTGGGGGCCGCTCTGGGGTTGAAAGCGGCCGAGTCGAGCGGCTTGACCCAAGTGATCCTCTTCCGCGGTCTGGCCGCGATCCTCGAAGCCTACCTCATCTACTGGGCGTTGGTCTACTTGGTAGCCCGGCGGGTGTTCGGCTTTAAGCGGGAGTGGGCCGCACCGTTGGCTTCGGGCATTTCCATTTGTGGTGTCTCGGCCGCGATCACGACCGGAGCGGCCATCCGCGCTCGCCCGGTAGTGCCGGTGATGGTGTCGTCGTTGGTGGTGGTGTTTGCCGTGATCGAAATGTTGATCCTCCCCTGGGCGGCCAAAACCTTCCTCAGCGATCAACCGATGGTGGCTGCCGCTTGGATGGGGTTGGCCGTCAAAACCGACGGGGCGGCTATTTCCAGTGGAGCCATCACCGAAGCCTTGCTGCTGGAGCAAGCGCGTGCCCAAGGGGTTGTCTACGAACCGGGGTTCCTGCTGATGACCACAACCACAGTCAAGGTCGCGATCGATTTGTTTATCGGCGTGTGGGCCATCGTACTTGCTTGCGTGTGGACTTACGGCATCGAACGCCAACCGGGAGCGAAAGTCCCTTGGGCCGACATTTGGCAGCGTTTCCCGAAGTTCGTGTTCGCCTATGTTCTCACCTTCGGCCTACTGTTCGCAGTCGGTATGATTTGGCCAACGACTTTGCCCACGCTCAAAGGCAGCACCGACGCGATGGACGTGTTTCGTCGCTTGTTCTTCGTGATGACGTTCTTCAGCATCGGCTTGGCTTCCGACTTCCGTAAACTCTGGGCCGAGGGGTTGGGCCGATTGGCATTGGTTTATGTGGTCTGTCTGTTTGGATTTGTCGTCTGGATCGGTTTGGCGATTTCCTGGATCTTCTTCGCCGGCCTTCAGCCTCCGCGAATTTCAGGTTGATCCCAATCGCATCGCGGTCGGATTCGGAAGCATCGAAGCGACGAGTTCTGGCGTCGGTAGCGTCGGGGGGGGGAAGTACGGTCAAGATTGTCCAACGGAGCTATCTGCGACGGGGTAAGGGATGTCGGAAGCACCTAACGAGCGATCTTTCATCGAAGAAGCACGCCATCCGCACGGCGAACCGTGGTTGCCCGCAGAGACTTGGCTAGTGGCCGGTAGTCTCGGTTTGGGGATTCTGTTGCTCGGCGTGTTGGTTTGGTGGACTCGCTGAATCCACGGGCGGACTCGCGGAATCGGTAGTGCCGCCGTCGTCTGCGGTTCCACTGCGGCAGTAGCGGCCCGTACATTGGTCCGGCCGACCTGCGGCATGCGTGAGGATCGCAGAAGGTTCGGCCAATGTCGGCACAGGTTGGCCCCAGCGTCGAACCGCTAGGGCATAGGCTGCGGTTGCGAGCAAGGCTACGCCGACACAACTACCAATGCCCCAACCATGGACCAACCACGGATACACGCTCTGGCCGAGGTGGGGCCAAGTATAGCGGAGCGTCGGCAGGGATAGCCCCAAAAACAGGGCGAGCGGTCCTCGTGGGGTCATTAGCCACGCCCAGCCGGCCAGCAGGAGCATGACGATCGGCCACAGCAAGAGAACCCCTTGCCAACCGAGCAGTGCCCCGGCCCAAATCCACAAAGCCGCTTCACCTAACGACAACGGCCCGCCTATGCCGCGGAGCAGTCGAAAGATGCACCAACCGGCGCAACTGCCGGCCACAGCCCCGAGTAGACCGACCCATGGTTCGCCCTCGATAGCGTTTTTGGGCATCGGATGCCATACCGAAGCCAGTTGCAATCCGGGGAGCGGAACTTGCGGGTGCGTTCGGGATTGCAAGATCACTTCCACCGGTACATTCGGGGCCGGCCAGGGGAACAGAACGTTCAGTCCGACCACGATGGCCCAAATTACGGCGACCACCGGAAGCGGTACAGGGCGTCGGTCCCACCAGCAGAAAAAGGCCAGCAGCAAGAGCGTTACCGCAAGACCATCGCTCAGCACGATAGCCCACAAAGGTAGAGGAACAGCCCCATAATCCCAGATGAAAACACGCAACGAAGTGACAATCGGGAAATGTTGGGCGTTGAGCATGACTTCGACAACAAAGCCAGCCGCCCATCCCAGACCGCACAACAGTTCGACTAGGGGATAACGCCAGGAAATTGCTTGCCGGCAATGGCGACAACGTCCCAAGACGAGGAGGTAGCCCAAGATCGGTAGATTGTCGTGCCAGCGAATCGGGGTCAGGCAATAGCCACAACGAGACGACGGCCAAATCACCGACTTGCCCAACGGCAACCGATAGATCAGCACATTCAGGGCACTGCCTACGGTCAGCCCCAGCAGAAAGATCAACATCAGCCAAGTGTAGATCAGCATGATCGACCGCTCCGCCGAGCCTTGATGGGCACGAATGTACGTCATTGTATCAGGAGGCCGGGGAATCGGAAACGCATTCCTATGCAGGATTTCCGAACGCGAGTTGCTTTGCGGTCGCCGTGGATGGACAATAAGCGATGTAGCCGCGAACCACCTACCGTCGAACTCTGGGGAATCGCCGATGAATGAGGAACAGGCCTTCGTGCAAGCGATCGACGAAACGCCGCTGGACCCGTTACCCCGTTTGATCTACGCCGATTGGCTCGAAGATCAGGGCGATCCCCGGGCGGAGTGGCTGCGTTTGGATTGTCAGCTCCGCGATCCTTCCCAGGTCGTGGACGATCCTGCCGCGGACTTGGCACGCTTCCGCGAACTGACGGAGGCTTCATCGCCTTCTTGGCTAGCCGAGCTTATCCGTGCCGAAATCGCCCCCTGCCAAGGGGCCAACGGCAAGGATTGTCCGCGACAATGGCGGTTGCTGACGCGAACTCCGAATCCGTTGGTGCGTTGGTGTCATCGCTGCGATCGCTTGGTCTTTTTGTGCTTAAATCGTTGCCGGGCGGTCGAGTTGATGCAGTCAGAGCAGGTGTACGCTATCGATCCGCTTTGTGGCATCTGGATATCGGAGGCCACGACAATTCTACTCGCTACCTCTAGTGCTGCTGTGCCGACTCCCGAAAGACGCGCAACGCCCCCGGAGCTTCGCCCCTTGCACGATCCTACACGCACGCAACGGGAGGCGGCACAGATTCTCCGCAGTATCCATGAAGCGATTCAGCATCTGCAACGCCTGGGCGTGGATCCTTTCGCGGCATTGGAGGGGGAGTAAACGATCGAACCTGGCGCGAAGTTACGAACATGCTGGCACAACGATTGCGGTCGTTGCCATCGGGGGTGCGGTTATTAGCCTGTCGGCTTCAACGGTTAATCCGTATAGTAGGCAACTCACGTCTTCATCGGGCAGCTTACGCGGGAGAAGACCTCATGGCTCGAACCGATCTCGTGCTGGCCATTACCGGAGCCAGTGGCTCGCCTTATGGCGTATGCTTGCTCGAACAATTGCTTCGTGCCCAGCGGCACGTTCATCTGGTGATTTCCCCCGCAGCCGTCGAAGTGCTGCAAACCGAATTGGGGCGAACCGTTCGGCTCGATCGTTTCGATCCGTTCGACTTGCTGGGAGCCACAGCCGAGGGATTGAATCTCGATCGGCTGCACTATCACCATTTCCGTAACTTCCAGGCCGGCATTGCCAGCGGTTCGTTCCTCACTGCGGGGATGGCGATTGTGCCATGCAGCATGGGGACGATCGCGGCGATCGCGCATGGGGTTTCAGAGAATCTCATCCATCGTGCCGCCGATGTACATCTGAAAGAACGACGCAAACTCGTCGTCGTGCCACGCGAGACGCCATTGGGCATCATCCAACTGCGGAACCTAACGACCTGTGCCGAAGCCGGTGCCGTCGTGCTGCCGGCTATGCCCGCGTTTTACACCCAGCCGAAGTCGGTCGAGGACATGGTTCACTTCATCGTCGGCCGTGTTTGCGATCAACTGGGCGTCGAACATCACTTGTTCCCTCGCTGGGGCACCCAAGAACCGCAGCATCGGCAAGGTTAAATTTCATTTTACTTGTGGCGGACATTGCCCCGTAGCCGTCATACACTGATGGGGGCATGTTCCTTCACGGGGGAGCCCGCGCGAGTGGATCGCCCCAGGGTGTCTAGACCAAGAGCCGTGGCATGATCGAAGTGCGTCAGTTGACGAAACGCTTCCCGTTGTCGGGGGGTGGGGAATTGGTGGCTGTCGATGGCGTGTCGTTTCGCGTGCAACCGGGGGAGGTGTACGGTTTGCTGGGGCCGAACGGGGCCGGCAAAACCACCACCATTCGCATGATTCTCGGTTTGCTGCAACCGACCAGTGGGGAAGCGACCATTTCCGGCTTCTCGTCGCGTACTGCTCCTGACGAAGTGAAGCGACGCATCGGCTTGGTCAGTGCCAGTGCGGGGGTGTATCAATGGCTCAGCGTTCGTGAGATGCTTTTGTTTTTCGCCGATTTGTATGGTGTTCCCGATGCCGAGGCCGGCCAGCGATTGGACGAGTTGGCACGCTTGCTGGGATTGAAAGAGTTGCTGGATCGCCGGTGCGTGACGC